>JAIOPP010000094.1 GCA_021413845.1 Planctomycetia bacterium
GGCTCGTCGGCTTTAGCGTTTCGCGAACTCCGCGATTTCGCTCGGCGACAGGCAGCGGTCGAAGATCAACGTCCGGCCGATGAGTCCGCGGTAATAGGCGTGGTGAAAATAGAAGATCTCGGTTCCGAAGACGACCGAAGGAACGACCGGCGATTCGGAGGAGAACTTCTTCGTCGTCCCTTCGCCGGCCTGTTTGCCGTCTACGAAGAGGCGCACGTGCCACTGCATGGCGGAAGGCTCGGCGGTCATTGCGACATGGTACCAACGATCGGCTTCCAGCTTCGTATCGGAAACGAAAGCGTCGCTGACGTTGATGTAAGACGCTAATTGATAGGGGGCTTTGTCGCCTTGCAAACTGAGCACGAAGCGCCGCCCGCCGAAGCCGACGATATCTCCCTTGCCGGGATGCGTGCTGATCCCCATCGCCGGTGCAGGCTTGATCCAAGCGGAAATGGTGACCCCTTTCAGCGGCGCTCCGCCACCATGATGGCCTGCCAACGCAGCGGGGACCGTATTCTTTCCTTCGTAGCTCGGATTGCTCAGATAGAAGCGATTCAAGCCGCTGTCGATGCGATAGTCTTTGCGGCCTGTCGTGTTCTCGGCGAAGCGCAGCGCCGGCCGACCGGCATCGACGACCCAGTCGACGTTCGCCAAGTCGAGATGCCCGAGCGAACTGCCGCCGACCGGAGCGCCGGCGGCGTAGTTCAAGACATTCAGCCCTTGGCCTTCTTCCATCCGATAGTCGGCGATCGCGCCGGCCGGAGCGGCAGAGAAAGCCGGAGGGACTTGCTTAGGGCCGTGAGCGACGTCGTTCGCCGGCTGTTCGCCCTCGCCGAGCTTGCGAAACTCGACATCGGTCACGAGCATCGCGCCGGTGCCTGCGTTGCCGAACGCGACGGCTAGAGAGCCTCCTTCTTCCGGCACTTCGAAAACGAAGCCTTGTCGTTGCCAATCGAAGCTGCCGTTGCCGACGAAGTGGCGCAACTCGCTGAGCGGCTTGCCTGTCTTCGCCTGCGAGACCGTGACTTCGATCCGACCTCCTTCGCCGTGCGCGTTTACGGATTTTACGAGCGCCGTGACGACATAGCGCCCTTTCGCCAGCGGGCTCGTCGCCGAGCTCGCTAGCGGCAGATTCGCTTTGCCGAACGACGCCGGGCCGAGCTTCATCGCAAAGCCGCTGCCCGCCCCGCAGTTCTTTTCCAGTTCGTAGCTGGGGCGCACGTTATGCGCCGTCATAAACGGCGTTCGCCCGTAGATCCAGGTCTCGCTCATCGGCACGAACTGACCGAACGTCAGCTTCGGCCATTCATCGGCGAAGATGTAGTGATGCTTCGGGTCGAGCGTCGGCGCGTCGTAAACTTTCGAGTGCTCGAAGAGTTTTTTGGCTTCTTCGACGGGATAGCCGGTGTAGCGATACTTCACGCGCACCTTCGTGCCCGGGGGGGACGTTTCCGTAGCGAATGCCACGGCCGTATCGTAGAACGCCGCGCAGACGGCCGTGTCGAGCTTCCGATGCATCGGCTTCGCCGGATCTTTCGGATCACGGTTCCATTCCGGCGAAATATCGTATTCGATCGTCGGAGCGACTTGCTGCCGGTCGACGTGTCGGCCGTACCACACACGCAAACCATAGTACGTTTCTAGGTCGTATTGCGGGCCGGGATCGACCGGGTACAACGGCCGATGATACAATTCTCCTCCCTTGCGCTTGGCGATCAAATATTGCCAACGAAACGGATCGAGCGGCGTGTGATGCTCGAAGTCGAAGCCGTAGCGGAAATGAAACGGCTCGCCGGGAAGCACTTCCAACTCGCTCTCGATGTCGTAGGTATACATCCCTCGATCGGCGTCGAAGCCGACGGTGAGCTTGCTCTTCGTCGTGAAGCGGCTGTTGAGGCTTAAGGCCGACCAAGTCGCTTGCAGGCTTTCGCCGCCGCCGCTTACGACGGGATCGGTCCACTTCTGTTTCCCTTCGGGAAACGCTCCCTGATTCTCGATCCCCCAATGGGAATCGAACGTGAGCTGCGGTTTGTAGCCGGGCTTGAGCTTGGCGAAGCAACTCGGATCTTTCACGTTGTGAAGTTGCAGGATCGGTTCATTGCCGTCGAACACCCAAGGCCGGCCCCCCAGCCAAGTGCGCAAGGCGAACTTCCTCGGCGCCGGTTTCATCGCAACGGTCGTAGACTCCGGCGGCGCTGTCTTCAGTTCGACTTTCTCAAACGCGACACGCGCGCCGCTGCTCACGCCGATGCCGACGCGGCCGGTCGTGAGCGGAAGAAACGTATCGCGATAGCGGATCTTTTCTTGGCCGTCGACGCTTACGACGATTTCGGAGCCCCGAGCGCTGACGACGATCACGTACGGCTTTTTCAATTCGATCGCGCAGGGGGCGACTTGCACGTAGCCCCCTTCCGGGTACTTCACCAGCGCCACGTCTTGATACTTGTGCGAGAGTTGTACGCGGTAGCCGCTCTGCTCCGCGGCTCGAATCAGAACTGCCGCCTCGTAGCCTTGGTCCGCGAATTCGGCCGAAGGCCAAGCCGACCAGGAAGAGCCGAAGAACGAAAACTGCTTAGCGGCTTCGAGCAGCGTGACCGTCGCCGAGAGTTCGGTCGTCCATTTGTCAACGTCGTCGGCCCGGCTTATGTTCGTGCCGAGCATTAGAAATAGCATGGTCCAAGCAAGCAGAGATCGGCGGTATATCGCTTTAAGCATGGCTTCGTTCAATCTTGTTTTAGGGGCGAGATTCAGGCACTCAGCTTAAGCGAGTGTGATGCCATTAGCTTAGTTTGTCTACGCGCAGAGGGATAGCTTCGGCTTCGCCGGGGTGAGTGCTGCTGCTCATATCAAGCTTGCTTGAATTGTCGGTGAGTTGATCCGATGATGGGGCGAGGTGTCTTCGTCGGCGACGACGGAATCTCAAACCGAAATCTTTGATTCGTGAAGCGAACCCCCAATGCTCACTCGTCTGCACTACTTCAGTTTCGCGTTACTGATTCTCACTGCGACGACATCGCGAGCCGAAGTCCGCACGCATGCGCTGATCTCCGACGGCATGGTTCTCCAGCGCGATCAACCGGCTCGGCTTTGGGGAACCGCCGCCGTCGGCGAGAAAGTTACCGTCGAGTTTCGCGACAAGACCGCTACGACCGTAGCAGGCAGCGACGGCAAATGGCGAATCGAACTCGATGCGCAAGCCGGCGGTGGCCCGTTTCCGTTGAAGATCGTCGGCGAGAACGTGATCCGGTTCGAGAACGTCTTCGTCGGCGACGTTTGGCTCTGTAGCGGTCAATCGAACATGGGCTGGCCCGTTGCGACGCGCCCCGGCTCCGGCGAACTGCTCGGGACGGAGAACCCGCGGATTCGCTTGTTCACCGTGCCGCAGCGATTGCTCGACGAGCCCGTGAGCGAAGTGGCGGGAAGTTGGTCGGAGTGCGGTCCGACGACGCTCTTAAACTTTTCCGCCGCAGCTTATTATTTCGGTCGTGAACTCGAGCAAACTCAGAAGGTTCCGATCGGGCTGATACATGCTTCCTACGGCGGCTCGGGGGTCGAGCAATGGCTCGGCGGTTCGGCGATGACGGAAGCTCCCGAGCTCGCTCCCTTGCGCGCGGCGCGAGCAAGCGAAAAACAAGCGGCGGCTCAAGCACGACTGCGCATACAACCGGAAATCGAGCGCTATCAAGCGGCGCTTGCGGAAGCGAAGAAGAACGGCACGCCGGTTCCTAAGCCGCCGCGCGGCATGCACGCCGCACCGACGACGTCGCAACTCTACAACGGCATGATCGCACCGTTGCTGCCGTACGCGATTCGCGGAGTCATTTGGTATCAGGGCGAGGCGGATACCAACAAGCCGCAAGATTACGAAGCACTGTTCTCCGCGCTCATTCGCGGTTGGCGGCGCGATTGGAAGCAAGGGGAGTTCCCGTTTCTCTTCGTGCAGATCGCGCCATTCGGAAAAATAGTCGTAGGGCCGGCATCGAGCCAGTGGGCGGCGCTCCGCGAAGCGCAGCTCAAGACCAGTCACACGGTCGAGCGAACCGGCATGGCCGTCGTGACCGATTGGGGGCATGAGACCGACATTCATATCAAGCAGAAAAAACCGGTCGGCCACAGGCTCGCGCTGCTGGCCCGCGCGCTGGTCTACGGCGAAAAGCTCGTTTTCTCAGGCCCAACATTCACCGCTTTGAATGTGAAAGGAAACGAAGCGGTGCTCGGCTTCGAGCATGTTGGCGCCGGCTTGGTCGCTAAGCGAATGATTCTCGAAGACGTGAGCACCGACCCTCGGACGGGGCCGGGTGGCGCCTTGCACGTTGCCGAAGATGCTTCGGACGCGCCCGTTCAAGTGCAAGGTTTTACCGTTGCCGGCGCCAATCGAAAGTTCGTCGCCGCACATGCCGAGATCCGGGGCGACACGGTCGTGGTAACGAGTTCCGAAGTCGCCGAGCCGGTGGCGGTGCGTTACGGTTGGGCCGACTACCCGACCGGTAATCTATTCAATCGCGACGGTCTCCCCGCTTCGCCGTTTCGCACGGACGATTGGGAGTTGTCGTCTCCGGCGCCGATCGGTCGACGCTAGACGACTAGCGCTTTTTCTCGCGCGGATTCTTTCGAGAAGCGTCAGCCGGTTTGGTTTTCCCCGCAGGTGCATCGCCGAGCCGTTCATCAGGGAATAGCTTCGCCAGCGGCTTCGGCAGCGGCGACTTCAAGCTGATCGGCTCGCCGCTCGTCGGGTGAGCGAACGTGAGCGCGAAGGCGTGCAACGCCAGTCGCCCGCAAGGATCGGTCGTCGCTTCGTACAGGCGATCTCCCGCGACGGGACAGCCGATCCCGGCGAAATGCACCCGAATCTGATGCTTGCGCCCCGTCTCCAATCGGGCCTCGACGAGCGACCAATCGTCTTTCGTTTGCAAGACGCGATAGTGGGTCGTCGCTTGTCGCGAATTGTCTTCTGCTGGATCGCGACTGCTATACGACTTCAACGCCGTGCTTTCGGTGATGTAGCTGCTGATCGTTCCCGCGGCCGAGCTCGGGCGTCCTTCCACGACGGCCAGATACCGCTTCGTCACGGTCGACCAAGCATCTTGGAGCGTCTTCTTCACCAGGTTGTTCTTGGCAAACAGGACGAGCCCCGAAGTGCCTTGATCGAGGCGATGGACGACGACTGCACGCGTCGGCTGCTTAAGATCTCGTCGGCGCAAGTATTCGTTCAGACGATAAAAAAGAGTGTCGCGCTTGTCGTTCTCCGTGGCGACGGTCAGCAGGCCCGACGGTTTATCGATGACGATGACCGCGTCGTCTTCGTAGACGAACTGAATGCGGGCCGAGGCCAGTCGCTCGACCGCCGAGGCCGTGCGCAAATCGCTCACGGCGACGTCGTCGCCTGGTGCGAGAAGATGGTCGAACTGCCGCACGACTTCACCGTTCACCGCGACCGCGCCGAACTTCAGCAGGTTCTTGACGACGGTTCGTTTAAGCCCGAGCGAATCGAGCAAATACGCCAAGAGGGGCTCGGCACGAGGGACGGTAACTTTACGCAAAACGGCGATGGCTTTCTCTCCCGAAAAAAACGGCGATTCCAATCACGAACGACTACGACCCCGCGGCCTTGATCATCGGAGGCAACTCTTGGCCTTCGGCCGTGAACCGCATCGAGATCGAATTGACGCAATGCCTTGTGTTCTTCGGGGTCATTCGTTCGCCGAGAAACACATGGCCCAAGTGCCCGCCGCAATTCCGGCAGACGATCTCGGTTCGCCGGCCATCGGGATCGAAATGCCGCTCGACCGCGCCGACGATCTCGTCGTCGAAGCTCGGCCAGCCGCAATGGCTGTCGAACTTATCTTTCGACCGATAGAGGGGGGCGTTGCATTGTCGGCAAATGAAAGTTCCGGCATCGTGCAGGTCGGTATATTCTCCAACGAAAGGACGCTCAGTTCCTTTGTTGACGATCACGTGCGACTCGGCCGCCGTTAGTGGATTGAACGGGGTAGCGGATTTCTCGGCAGCCATAGTGCCCTCTCCTAGCAAGCTGATTATTTCGTGTAGAGACTATTTTAGCGTATCCCTCCCGTCTCGGCGAACCGTGGACGAAGCTGAATTTCGGGGAGCCCGTCGCCCGCTTGACGCCGTTCCGGTCGCCGGAATAGAACGAATGCTCTCGAATATCCCGCTGCGAAAAGCAAACGAGGCACGTTTTATTTTTACCTCGCATTTAGAAGCCTTCGCCGACGACGAAACGCTTCGTGCGCGCGTGCTCGACGTTCTCACGGCGCTCCCGGCGGAAGTTCAGCGCGACTTTCTCGACGACCCTCGCTTTCGCATCGCGAAGGAAACGTTCGTTCCCGGCAAAGGCTGGACCCATTGGATGGAGAGCCCCGGTGCGACGGGAAGCGTCAGCCGTTGCGTGCTGCTCCGCGCGCGCCTCGGTTCCAGTTCGACGGCGTTCGCCCATTATGTGATCGCCCACGAATTCGCGCATGCGTTTCTACGCAACGGCGGCTGGGGCGAGATCACCGATCGCGAAGAAGCCGCCGACGCGTTGGCCGCCAGTTGGGGCTTTCGTCGCCCCACCGACGGCCGCTGAGATCGCGTCTTATAGCTGGCGCATGTAGGCGACGAGATCTTGTTTCTCTTGCGCGTTCAAGTCGAGCTTGAGGACGAGATTGAAGAACTCGACCGTGTCTTCCAACGTCAGGCAGCGACCGTCGTGCAGATACGGCGGCGAATCTTTGATGCCGCGGAGCGTGAAGGTTTTGATCTGTCCGGTCGGCGCTTCATTGATGAATCGCTCCAGCTTCAGATCGTGCATCTGATGATCCAGGAAAAACGGCGCGGGATGGCAACTCGCGCAGCGCGCTTTGCCGACAAATAGTTTCTCGCCGCGCAATTCGCTTTCCGTGGCAACCTCCGGCATTAAGCGCCCTTCCGGATCGAGCTTGGGAGCCGGCGGAAAATCGAGCATGTTTTGGAACTGGGCCATGTGGCTCACCGGCACGCGATCGAGAATCATAAATCCTTTTTTCATCGCATGGATCGGGTCGCCATTGAAGTACGCGGTTCGCTGCTCGAACTCGGTAAAGTCTTCGACGGAACGCAAGCTCCGCTTCGAGCCGTGAATCTGCTGCTGATTTAAGCCACGCAGGCTGACCGTATCCAAGCGAAAGCGGCGCTGCTGCGGACGATTGTCGGGATTGAGATGAAACTGTCCGGTCGTATGACCGTTAACATGGCAATCGAAGCAGGTAACTCCTAAGCTCGGCTGGAGCGATTTTCGATCATCGGTCGGGTTGAATTCTTCTTGGGGGAACGGCGTCAGCAAGAGCCGCAGGCCGTCGAGTTGGACGGGCGTAATGAGATCTTTGAAGAGCCGGTAATAGTTGTTGATCGACACGACTTCGCCGCGCGAGACGTCGCCGAGTTCCGTACGATTTTGCAGGAAGATCGCCGGCGGAAATTCCGGTACGAACGCCTCGGGCAGATCGAAGTCCACGTCGAAGCGTTGCAGTCGGGGAAACATCTCGATCTGCATTTGCGGAAAAACTTGTCCCCCCGGAGTATGCTTCGGGTGCGGCAACGAGGGATAAGGGAACGTGCTGGCTTTGCGAATTTCATCGGCCGACAGTTTGGCGAGCGAGTCCCAAGTGTTTCCCTCGCGCAAGCGGGCCGTCGGGCCGACTGCGAGCGGCTTGCCGCGGCTCATCTTCGCTTCGGGATCCAGCCGAGGTTGAAGATCGTAGCGCGATTCCAGCAGCGCACGTTGATCGGCCATCACCTTCCCCTTCGCCGCCACATCGGCTTCGTAGCTTTGCTCGAAGGTCGTTAGCGGAACCTTGGCGTTCAAAGGATCGCGCACGAAGTCGAAGCCCTTGATTTGCCCTTGCTCGGGTTGAGCGTTCAACACATCCGACGAGGCCGGCGCATTCGCAGCCGAGAACTTATCGGAACGATCCTGCTCCGTGGGCTGTTGCTCGATACGCTTCACTTCGACCGCTGCGGGCGTTTGTGCATTCTGAATCGCATCGGCCGGCGCCGCCGGTTTCGCAGCGGCGGGTGGATTAGGAACTTGATTCCCATAGACCGCGATCGCAACGACGGCGATTCCCAACGACAAGCAGAAGAGCCGGATGGGGGCGAACATGGTGAAGTCTCCGAATGCGGGGGGCGGCAATTGCGAATCGCGATGAAACACGAATCGCAAAACCTATACCATTCGGAGGATCGGGCGATAACTCGGCGTTCCGGTGCCGATTTATAAGCTCGCACCTTCGACTGTGTACAAAGAACGGTCAGTCGGTGCATCGATGATCCACGACCTGCCACATGGCGGATCGATGGAGCCACGCCGCGAGACCGTTGCCGATGCGAGGCATTGGTTATTTCGGTTTCGACAACTCCAACCGTAGCAGGTTGAGCGCCTGCTTTGCGGCCCGCGGCACTAAGATGGCCGAATGGCCTGCGAACGGCATCGGCTTCACGACCGTTCCGTTGCGATCGGCAAGCGCGAAGCAAATCTTCGGCGGTGTCGGGGCATCGGCGAGAATCGCCGGCGCACGTCCTGCGGCGAGCCCGATGTCGGCTCCGAAACGAGAACGGGCGGCTTCCGCGAGTAACGCCGTCGTGCGGCTCAGGCAGGCATCGTCTTGCGCGAGCGTTTCCGCCGCGCGCACATCGGGAGACGTCTCCAGCCATTTGATCGCGGTCATGTCGCTGGTGACGAGCGTGCTCCCCGAGAAATATCCCTCGGCACCCGCTTCGGCCAACCAGCGCGCGAGCACGCCGCCGGTCCCCCATTCGGTGATGGCGAGCGTCAGATCGCGTTGCTTCAGCAGTCGCACGACGGCGTGCTGCAACTCGTCGTCTTCTTCTCCGAACACCAACTCGCCGAGGCATTCGTAAATCGTTCGGGCCGTCGGCTCCATCGCTTCGCGGCACTCCGCTTCATCGCGGCCCGAGGCGGTGATGCGCAAAGTAATCGTCGCTTCGTGAACCGTGATGCCGACGCTCGGCACTCGGCCGCGCCGAATCAAGTCGGGCAACATCTGCTCGAGATCGCTTTCGCCGACGCCGAAGCATTTGATCCGCCGATGACGAATCACGCGTGCCTCAGGCAGCATCGCGCGAATCGCCGGTTCGACGGTCGCTTGCCACATCTCTTTCATCTCGGCCGGAACGCCCGGCAGCGCGAACGCTCGGCATGGATTTCGGCCTGTGCGCGGCACGTCGATATCGATGCCCGGCGCGGTCCCTTGCGGATTCGGAACGACGCGGCTCCCCTCCGGAAAATAGGCTTGGATCTTATTTCGCTCCGGCATCGGTCGGCCGCGCCGTGCGAACAAACCTTCGACGTGTCGTAAGGCGGCTTCGTCGAGCACCAGTCCTTTGCCGACGGACTTAGCCAAGACTTCGCGCGTCAGATCGTCGGCGGTCGGGCCGAGTCCGCCGGTCGAGACCACGATGTCGGCACGGTCGAGCGCGTTGCGAAACACGTCGATGTTCGCCGCTTCGTCGTCGGCGACGGTCGTGTGAAACGCCGTCTCGACTCCCAACTCGGCGAGCCGCAAGCTGAGCCATTGGCAATTCGTATCCAGCCGCTGGCCGCTCGTTAGCTCATCCCCGATCGAGATCACTTCCGCACGCATCGAAAAACGCTCCGCACGAATAGAACCTGAATAAATGAACGGGTCATCTTACTCTTTCTCTTTCAAGATGGGCAAAGCGTCGTTTTCGGCAGCGGTGGAGAAGTCGTCGTCGAGACGCATGCGGAGAAAATATAATCCGGGATGATTCGCGGCGCGGTGGGCGTTGTTAGAGTGGAACCGTCGTAGACCTAGTCGATTTCAGGCTCGACCCCCGCCGGCAATACCCCCACCCTCGCCGAAGAATCGAACGCCATATGTGTTATGCAGCACGCTACTTGTCGTTGATTCTCATCGCGATCGTTTGTGTAGGACCGGTCGTCGCTGCGGAGAAAGCAGATGACTTTCTCATCGGTGGTCCGCTGGCAGGCATTCAGTTGCCGAGCGTCGGCGATCCGGAAGTCGAACTCTATCCCGACGCCGTCGAACGGTTTCGCATGAACGTCGGTGGAATGGACTTCCACTACGGGATGTTCGACAAGCAAACGCAGCTGAAAAACTGGACCGTGCCGAACATTCCGGGAAGCGAAGGGCTCGCGCTCGAGCAATTTCTCGGCAAACGTAAAAAGGTCGGCAAGACGCGCGAGACGATCGGGCTTGTCGACGTTGTGCGCTGCAAGATCAAAGCCCCGGTGTTCAAGCTCGATCTCGGCGAACTCGGCCACGGACTCTATGCGATTCGCGTCGTTGCCGCCGCCGAAACGGCGAAGATGAAGTCGCCCTACGTGCCGCTCTACGTTGCGTTGCGGGTGAACGACGGCCTTCGCGGCGAGACGAATCAGTACCGCGTTTGTTGCGCCGCGACGGACGTTCTACCCGATTGCCGAAATCTTCTTTCATGCACCCGAGCGGCGACGCTATGAAGCGGAACTCTGGGTCGACGCCGGAAGCGAAGTCGAGCCGCTGGTGCATAACATCACGCTCGACGACGTGCTCGCAGGCACCGAACGCCGCCCGATCAAGACCAAGCGCGTACTCACAACAGCCGAAGAGTTCGACTCGCTTTATAATAAAATTCGGGCCTACGAAGCCGACCAGGCAATGAAGTTCACCCCGGCCGAGCGGGCCGCTCGCGATGAGCAAATCTGGAACTGGTTGCCGCCGATCAACGCTCAAGGAGTGAGCGATTATCAAAGCCTGTTCGGCGCCAATGCGATTCCGGAATACGGCGATTGGGAGCTCGTGGATCAGGGAGCGTTCAAAGAGTTCGATCCTCGCATGGGTTTCGCCTTGCGCCGCGGACCCGAGCATGGACAAACGCTGCTCGTGAACAAGAAGGCGAACCTCGTCTATACGATGGCCGATCTTCGCGCCGGCAAGCCGCTGCCGGGAACGACGCTGCCCGGCGGGCGGACGCGCGTCGACATTCCGACAGCGAAGTTCGCTGAGGGAGCGATATTCCTCAAGGTCGAGTAACGCACGGACTTTGCGACCTGCGTACGTCGGAAGGCATCGTCAATCTTTACTCGTATTTCGAGGGAAGTCGGGCGGACTTGATCGCGCGCTTCGTGAGGCTTTGCCGCACATCGATGTTATCCGAACAGTTCCATCAGCGGTTTTCCCGTGGTGATCGGGCGCGAAATGCCGCTGTTGTTCTGCGGTTCGTTGAGCGGAACGCCGAGTGCGTGGTAGATGGTCGCCGCGAATTCCTCGGGGCGAACGGGATTGTTCGAGACGTACGCGCCGTGTTTGTCCGACTTGCCGTAGACAGCGCCGCCGGCGATCCCCGCTCCGGCCAGGATGGACGAAAAGCAACTGGGCCAGTGCTGGCGTCCGGGAGGAATTTGAGTCAGCACATTCGGTGTGCGGCCGAACTCTCCGGTCGCGACGACGAGCGTGTTCTCCAGCATGCCGCGCTCTTTCAGGTCGGAGAGGAGCGCGGACAGCGCTTGGTCGAGCCGCGGCAGGCAAAAGCCCATACCGTACGAGCCGTTGCCGAAAGCGTTGCCCATCCCCATGTTTCCGCCGTGCATGTCCCAACTGCTGCTAGGTGGGCCTGCGTTCTCATGCGGCGCTTGGCCGGCCCAGCCGTTGACGGTGACGAACCGGACGCCGGCTTCGACCATGCGCCGAGCAAGCAGCAGGTTCTGACCCAGCGGATGGCGGCCGTAACGGTCGCGGACTTTTGCCGGCTCGCGATCGAGCTTGAACGCATCTCGACCCTCGACACGCGTTAAGGCATCGTAGCCTTTCTCGCGCAAGTGTGCCCAGTCGATGCCGCGAGCGTCTTTGGTCATCACATCGCTCTCGATGTCGGAGAGCAACTCACGGCGCTTGTCGAGCCGATTCCGGTCGACGGAATCGTAAATTTCCGGAGCCGTAAAAGTATCCATCGCAGGATGATTTTGCGCCGAGCCTACGAACACCGGCGCATAGGCCGAGCCGATGTAGCCGCCGATGCCGATATTCGGCGCACAGAAAACCGAATCGCCGACGCACTTGATCAGCCACGCGTTGGAGACGATGTTCCGCTTGCTCGGGTTGTACTTCGCAACGTATGAGCCGATGTAAGGCAGGTCGTCCGCCACCCCCTGGGCGACGCGTTTGTCGGATTGGCCGCTGAGCAAATTGTGCATCGCATCGAAGTGGTTGCTGATGGCACCTTGATGCGTCATCGAGTTGATGAGCGTGAACTGGTCGGTCACTTTGGCCAACTCCGTGTGCATCTCGTTGATGCGCATGCCCGGCACTTTGGTGGCGATGGGGACATACGGTCCGCGGATCGACGTCGGGGCGTTGGGCTTCATATCCCAAGTATCGAGATGACTCGGTCCGCCGCAGAGCAGCACGAAGATGCACGACTTTTCCGCGGGCACGGCTTTGCCGCTCGCGTCCATCTTGTCGCTTCCCATCACCATGCCCGGCATGCCGAGCGATAGCGCGCCCATGCCGCCCACGATGAGGGCCTGCCGACGATTCAGTTCTGCGTCCATAAATTACCTAACTACGTTAAACCGACAATTATTCGCTGGGCCGAGCGTGGAGCAATCCAAGCTCGGGTATGCGGGTATGCCTACGACTACTTTATTCGATGTCGACTCATTCGGCCATGTTGATGAGTCTACGGGATTGCTTAGGACGTTGCAAAGTTAGGTTCGGCACAATCGGCCGGCAGGCTGCTTGACATTTGCAAGCCTATTCCAGCATATTCTCAATAATTCGGGCGCCGGCATTGAATTACTAGGAAGTTTCCGATGCGGCTAAAAGAGCTTCGACGATCGCAAGCAAGCCTTCGGCATCGTCTTGATCGAAGCGGCCGAGCAGCGGGCTGTCGATGTCCAGCACTCCGATGAGACGTTCTCCCTTGACCACAGGGACGACGATCTCCGAGTTGGATGCCGCATCGCACGCGATGTGGCCGGGAAATCGGTGAACGTCCGCCACGACGATGGTCTGCCGTTGTGCCGCCGCTGTGCCGCAGACTCCGCGTCCTGGTGCGATTCGTACGCAGGCCGGCTTACCTTGGAACGGCCCGAGGACCAAGTCCTGCCCGTTCACGAAATAGAACCCCGCCCAATTGACGTTCGGCAGGGCTCCATAGAGCAGCGCAGCGCAATTGGCTGCATTCGCCAGAAAGTTGCGTTCCCCTTCCGTGAGCGATTTCAACTCGGAAAGCAGTCGGCCGTACAACGCTGGTTTCTCGACCGGATAATCGTCTTCGCTCGTAGTGGAACGCATTCCGCACCTGCCGGGTGAAATCGCTTTAACTCGGTCATGGCGACCGAGAACACTATACCGAGCGACCACATACTGAGCGACTACGATCCATATTCGGCGCCTTTTGCCTGGCGACGTAAGTTACAGTCAACGTGGCCGGGCTAACGACCGATGGCACGAAGATGCCCGGCAAGAAGAACGCTGCCGATGCGCTGTGCCTGGGCGCTGCACTTAGACGCTGTCAGCGGCGTTCCGGATTGTTCCGGCTCTCAAGCGAAGAAGTCGCGATAGAGCGCTAAGGATCGTTGCCGACCATTCCAGGCAGAATGTAAATAGTGTGTTAATGGGCGGTGAGGGGCTCGAACCCACGACATCCACGGTGTAAGCATGGCGCTCTACCAACTGAGCTAACCGCCCGACGGTCTGCTGCGATGGTAACGAGCGCCTGATGCCTATGTCAATCGGGCGGCGGCAGCGTGGCGTTCGTCGCCCGAGGGTTTTCATTGTTTCGCATCGACTTCAAAGGTAGCATGAAGGCCGTTTCTTCGACTTTCATTTGCACCGCGACGCGACAACCGATGCCTATCACGATTCTTTGTCCGAACGGCCATAAGCTGACGTGTCCTGATTCGCTGGCAGGCAAAGCAGGAAAGTGTCCGCATTGCGGAGCCAAGTTTCGCATCCCGGAACCGACTCCACCTACGACTCCGGCCATCGGTGCGGGCATGCCGGTCATTTCGATGACGAGGCCGAAAGCAAAACCGAAGCCGGCAGCGACTGCGGCTCCAGCCGCGGCACCGGCGCCTAAGGCCGTCGAAGCAGTGGCGACCGTGCAACCGGCCGCGGAACCTGCGGCTGCGCCGGCTCCCGTCGTCGCGGCAGTCGCCGAACCGGAACCGGAAGCATCGCCGATTCGAAGCATCGACTCCGCCGGCGATGCCGAGCCCGGTGACGATGAAGTCGTGTTCATGTGTCCCGAGGGGCATCACCTTTGCGGTCCCGCCACGCTTGTCGATCAACCGGGGGAATGCCCGATTTGTCATGTGAAGTTCATCGTGCCCGGCCCTGAAGAATTGGTCGAAGAGCAAGAACCTGAAATTCATCTCGATCAGCTTTTGGCCTCGGCTGCGGCACCGGAGGGATTCTCGTTCGGCGACAATTCCGAAGAAGGCGCGCCGCGCGGACTCGGCGCATTATTTCTACAGCTTTGGAAATATCGCGCTCAGGGTTGCGCGATCGAATTGCACCTCGGCGAAGGACGCGTGCTCGTTCCGAGTGGTTTCGCCGTCGAATCGGCGGGCCTGAGCCACGGGCTGTTCACGGTCGGTGAACCGAACGGCGCGGTGACGATGACCGTCGTGGCTTGGGACACGATCGAGCGGCTCAACGTACGCGGCTTGTTTCATCTACCGCGCGGGATCACGTTCGATCTGCCTTAAAGCCGAACGTTCGATTACTATCGCTCGCCGAGAAGCTGCTGCAATTTATCAAGCGAACGCGTAAGCATCACGCGCACGGCACCGTCGGTCTTGCGCAGCTTTTGCGCTATGTCTTTAGTCGGCAGTCCGTCGACGTAGCGTAACCGCAGCGCTTCGCGCTGGTCTTCGGGCAGGGTGCCGAGCGCTTCCCACATTCGAATTTCACGCTCATCGCGCGAGAAAGCCTTGCTCGGCGTCGTGATGCTCGCGACCAATAGCCCGAGGAGTCCGCCGCCGCCATCGGTGGAAACCGGTGAACCTTGCAAGGGGACTTCTCGTCCGGCGTCTCGTTTTTGAGCTTCGATGAATCGCCGATGGGCGTCGACGATGCTCTCTTGCGCCAAGTGGCACAACACGCCGAACGGGTCCCGATCGGCCGAAGCGAAAAGATGCGGATGGCGCACGGCGCGAATGACCGCGTCTTGTACGATATCGTCCGGTTCGACCTTGGCGCGCAGAGCGTAACCGAGCTGACGTGCGACATAGACGAGCAATTGCGGTCGTCGCACTTCGGCGAGTTCGGCGACGGCGTTCGGTTCGCCGCTTCGGACTCGTTGCAAAAGCTCATCGGAAATTTCAGACATCGTTCGCTCTCGCGCTCACGCGGCGGTTTCGCCTCCTTTGATGCTAACGTGCGGCGCTGGACCGGAATAGCCCCAAGGAGTAGGATGCGAGCTGACCGTAGCGCGGCGAAAAGTCGGAGAATGGTCGTGCCCACTGCTGCGGATGACATGAAGATCGACGCGGCGTCGCAGGTGTGGGTGGAGTTGTCTGCGCGCGTCGAGCGATTCGTCGAAGCTTGGGAAGCGGCCCAGGATCCGCCGGCGATCAGCGCGTATCTCACGGATCTGACTCCCGCAGTGCGCCGGATGACGGCGATCGAGTTGATTAAAGTCGACTTGGAGTATCGTTGGGTGCGCGTGAGGCTCCCGCGACGGATCGAAGAATACCTCGCCGAGTTTCCTTTTCTCAACGAAGACATTCCCGTCGACTTGTTGTATGAGGAGTATCACGTTCGGCGCCAGTCGGGCGAGACCGTCGTGCCGGGCGATTCTCTTTTTCGGCGCTTTCCCGAACAGGCCGAAGAACTCCAACGTCTGATCGGGGCGGGCGTGGCGTTGAAAAGCACGACGCTCGTAAAGCCAGGTCCGCGCAAAGGCCTCGGGCTTGTTGCCGGTGAGACCGTCGACGACTTCGACCTCATCGCGAAGCTCGGCGAAGGGGCGTTCGGCGATGTGTTTCTCGCTCGGCAGCGAAGCATGCAGCGCATCGTGGCGCTGAAGGTGACCGCTGATCGTGGTAGCGAGCCGCAAACGCTTGCGCAGCTCGACCACGAGCATATCGTGCGGGTCTACGATCAGCGGCGATTGCCGGAGCGCGGTATTCGGCTGATGTATATGCAGTATGCCGCCGGCGGGACCTTGGACGCCGTGATCGAGCGCCTGCGACCGATACCTCCGAACGAACGAACCGGGGCCGACTACATTCGGGCCGTCGATGCTGTCGTGCATAAACGAGGTGAAGAGCCGCCTCATGAATCGTTGTTGCGGAATCGTCTTGCGGCGATGGCCTGGCCGGAAGTGATCTGCTGGCTCGCGGCTCAATTGTCGCGGGCATTGGATTACGCCCACCATGTCGGTGTGCTCCATCGTGACGTGAAGCCTGCGAACGTGTTGCTCACCGCCGAGGGCTCGCCGAAGCTGGCCGATTTTAATATTAGTTTCAGCTCGAAGCTCGATGGAGCCACGCCTGCCGCTTACTTCGGCGGCAGCTTGGCGTATATGTCGCCCGAGCAACTCGAGGCCTGCAACCCGGCCCATGACCGGACGCCGGAGGAACTCGATGGACGGAGCGATCTGTATTCGCTCGGCGTGATGCTGTGGGAGCTCCTTACCGGTCTGCGCCCTTTCGATGACGAACAGATGGAACGCTCTTGGGGGCTGACGCTCGCGCAGATGACCGATCGTCGGCGACGCGGCGCACCGACGCACCTACTCGAACGCTTGGTACGCGATAAGGCACCCGGCCTGCATCTCGTCTTCGCTCGTTGTTTGGCGTCGGATGTCGAGGGCCGATTTTCTTCGGGCACGGAGATGGCGAGGCATTTCGATCTTTGTCTCTTGCCGCAGACGCAGCGGTTGCTCATGCCGCGCGACGACCGGTGGCATTCCTTCGTTTGCCGGCATCCGATTCTCACGATCGTCGGCCTCACGCTCTTGCCGAACGGGGTCGCGGGAGCGTTGAATTATCTTTACAACAAGCAAGAAATCATTTTGAAGCTGCCGAATGCCGAAGCGGTATTCGAGCAAGTGCAGACGATCATCAACTTGGTGTTCTTCCCGTTGGGAGCGATGTACGGTGCGTATCGTGTGTCGACCATCGCCAAGTTTTTGAGCAACGCGAAAGCTCGCGACGGTCTCGATGACAACGGAGCGGCCGACTTAAGACGCCGGTGTCTTTTCATCGGCCATGAAGCTTCGATGATCGGCGTCTCGATGTGGGTCGTCGCCGGGGTGCTCTATCCGATCGGCATGCATCTCGGGCTCGGCGACGTGCCGATGACCGTGTACATGCATTTTTTTACGTCGCTGCTGTTGTGCGGATCGATCGCTGCGGCGTATCCGTTTCTGTTGATCACGTTCGTTTCGCTACATCACTACTATCCGGCGTTCGTCCGTTTGGAATCGATGTCGTCCGTCGATCGAACGCATCTCGAACGAATGCGGCGGTTCGCCTGGACGTATCTCGGTCTCGCCGCACTCGTGCCGATGTTGTCCGTGGCGACGCTTGCCTTAATCGGTTCACGATTGCAACTCGCGCTCGTGATCATGGCCGTCGGCGGCATCATCGGCTTCCTCGCTGCGCTCGTCGGGCTGCGCGTGTTTCAAGCCGACTACGAGGCGCTCGTCGTCACGACGCGCAAAGGCCAGATCCGTAAGCCTGCTACGTTCGACGAAACGTTGAGATAAGAAGCGGCCCTAGCCGGGCTCTATTCGCACTTACGACAATGCGTCGTGGATCACTTTGCCTTCGACGAGCGGCAACGGGCGCCCGAGGGCGTCGTGGATCCAGGTGTGGTGATCGATTCCCAACAGATGGTACATCGTCGCCAGCATATCTTTCGGGCTGATCGGATCGCGAGCGACGTCGCTGCCGTGTTTGTCGCTGGCTCCGAGCACCGCTCCACGCTTGATTCCGGCTCCGGCGAGCATCGTCGAATAGACGCGCGACCAGTGGTCCCGCCCGCCCCCCTTGGCTTTGTTGATGGTCGGCGTTCGGCCGTGTTCGCTTGTGCAAACGACGAGAATATCGTCGAGCAAGCCGCGCCGATCGAGATCGGTGATTAAGCCGTGCCAGCCGAGGTCGAGGCCGGGACACAACTCCTTTTTCATTCGCGCGAAGTGATCGTGGTGCGTGTCCCAACCGGTGCCGGCGAGACCGAACTCGTCCCAGAATACGCTGACGACTTTCGTGCCGGCCTCGATCAAGCGGCGGGCCGCGATCAGCGACTTGCCGAAGATCGTCTGTCCGTAGAGGTCGAGCGTTTCCGTCTTTTCTTTGCGCACGTCGAGCGCAGTTCGCAGCGTGTCGCTGTTAAGCATCGCATACGTCATCGAGCGATAGCGATCGAGCGATTGACCGGCTGTGGTTTGTTTTAAGTCGCGACGGGCTTCGTCGAGTTGCTGAATCAGCGTGCGCCGCGTGTCGAGCCGATCGAGGGTGACGTCGTTTTGCAGGCTCGTCGCCGAAGGGACCGTGAAATACGAGTCGGGCGTGCAACCGATATACGGATCGTTATCGGTGAACTTCATATCCTGGAGCGTTTTGATATACCCCTTCGTGGCGCTGCCGACGAAGTCGGTCCAAATCGGATTGTATTCCGAGCCTAAGAACGCCGCATAAGGGCCTGCACGGGGCACCTCGCCCACACGGCGCGAGCTGAATGGAAACGGCAGAGCGATGTTTTGCGGAACCGAATGGGGAGCGGTCCCCTTTTGCCTTTGCGACTCGATGTAGTCGACGACCGAGCCGAAGTAGGGCCAGTGCTTGGGATCGCGAGGGCTCAACTCCATCGCGACGTCGATGACAGGGACGCCGGTCGTGGCGTAGGCGACGCCGTGGAGCGGATAAGGATGCGTCATCGAACGCATCACGGTCGTGCGGTCCATCACCTTCGACAAGTTCGGCAGCAACTCGCTGACGTTGCAGCCCGGCAGGCTGGAAGGAATGCAGCCGAATTCGCCGCGGATCTCCAGCGGGGCATCCGGCTTCGGGTCGACCGTTTCCAATTGGCTCGGCGATCCGTAAAGGTGGATCAGGATGATCCCCTTCGCCTTGCCGAAGCTGCGAGGGCGTGCCACGTCGGCCGCAGCGGAAGCGGCTTGCAACTGCAACAGCTGCGGCAGGCTTGCCCCGGCCATGCCGAGTCCGCCGATGCGAAGCATGTCGCGCCGCGAATAGCCGTCGCAAAGCTTGCGCGTCGAACCGAGCACTCGCAGCATGACGTCGCCTCAATGGCCGAAACGGGAGGACGGAAAAGAATACCGGCCGGGTCGAGCTTACTCGGCCCGATCGCAACGCAACAGCGCGAACGCTAGCGTCGTGAAAGGTAGATAAGGGTGGGCTGATGCGATGATTATCGTATCATTAGCCCCCTCGCCGGTAAAGACTTTTCGCCCTTCCGCTCGTTTTCCTTCGATCATTCCATCGCCGCTAAGGCTGCTGAGATTCAGCGTTAGTCGGATGCTTAGTAGCCGAAAATCGCTTGAGGGCCGAACCCAAACGCGGCCGGGCTGGCAAACGAAGCTGCGGGGTTTCCGTAAACCGTGGGGTAATAGCCGTACGGACTGTAGCGAGGCACGTAAGTGCCGTAACCGCCCCCATAGCCGACGCCGTAGTTGATACCTGAGGGGTAGTAGCCGTAAGCGGCCGAAATACCCGGCGGATAAGCTCGATATCCGTTGTGATACCGATGTGGATAACCTGCTGCGGCGGGGGCCGCACCGATGCTCACTAGGCTGCCGACGACTAAAAGTAACGACAGGAAGCGTTTCATGGGGAACTCCTTTATTTCATAGCCACTCATCGATCCAAAGCCGTACCACGCTTGGCTACAGAGGTAGGGTGCAACCGCCGTACCGTTCGCGATTGATGTGAATCGAGCCCGCAAAAGCGGGAGCGCGTTCAAGAGCTTCTAACCTCCGGAACACCGGTTCGTCGTCGAATTGATGACGAATGCGACTCGAATCGAGACGCGAGTCTGCGCTCTGGTTGGGAGCGGCGGCAGGTTTCGCGAGGCTTGATTACGCGGCGTTAGGATCCGCGCCCACTCCGACGAAGAAAAAAGCTTGCAACTCGGCGCGGGTGTTCACGCCGAACTGCTTATGCAATTGCTTGACGTAGTCGTTGACCGTGTGCTGGCTGATGTTCATGCGCGACGCGATATTCTTGTGGCTATAACCGGAGAGCAAGAAGATCAACGTCTGACGCTCGCGCGGCGACAGGCCGAGCGAGACTTCGCGCGCCTCTTCGTTCATGCCGTATTTGTGGAGCCAATCTACTTGGCTGAAGACGGTTTGCACGATCGTCTTCTCGCGCAAACTGAAATTCGGCTTGCCGCGCCGACGATGCAGCCCGAGGTTGCTCGAAAAGTTTTCGTTCAACGGATATAGGGAAAGCAGGAAGAATTCAAAGCCGGTCTGCTTCCATATCTCCATCAAACGCTCTCGATCTTCAGGCGGAAAGATTTCTCCCTCGGAGAACGTCGTGCGACGCCCCTCGACCATGCAGTCGTAGGCCTTTTGCAAACCCTGGCGTCCGAACTCGGGAGAGCTGATGACCGTGTACACGGCAAATTGCTCTGCTTCCGATTTCCAGCCTCCGTCGATGACGCAAGTCGTCATGAAGTCGCCGGGCAGGTCGTGGTTAATGGCCGTGCTCGACCAAATGTAGACGTCGGCATCGACGAGGCGTGCGAGACCTTCGATCAATACTCGCCGGCGATCGGGCACGCTCAATCCGAGCAAAGGATCGGTCGACTCATTCAGCAACTTCACGATCCGTTCGATGTCCGTAAAGTCGAGCGTTTGCGTCATCAGCGGCGAGTTCCTAGCCTGAGAAGAAACACATCTTGCGCTTCATTAAGTCAACCTTATACACCGCAACGTCGTCGGCGTGCAGCTATCCGACTAAAGAACGAGCTTCGAGAACATTTTTTGGTCGCTGATATTACTTCGAGTGAATTGCTTCGCGGTTGGGAGCGACTCGGAATCAACTTGCCGCAGCCGTGAGGCGTCGGTATCATCAACAGCGACTGATGGAATCGTCGGAGTTTGTTCGTAGGCCTACCTCGCAGCCCGGCTTCGGTCGGGTCTCTCACTACGGCAAAGGGTGTCGTCATGCTTACCGCGCTCGGCGGCTACCACCGCAATTGCTCAGGCCTGAGCCGGCGTCGACTTCTGCAAGCCGGCGGAGCAGGGCTCTTCGGCCTTACGCTGCCGAAGCTCTTAGCGGCGGAAGAAGCGGCGAGGCCGTTGCGGCCGAGAGCGAAAAGCGTGATCTTTCTGCTGCTCTACGGCGGGCCGAGCCAACTAGAAACCTTCGATATGAAGCCCGACGCGCCCGACACTTTGCGCGGGCCGTTCAAGCCGATCGCTTCGCGCACGCCCGGCTTGCGCATCTGCGAGCATCTGCCGAAGCTCGCGACATCTTCCGACAAGTTCTGCGTCGTGCGTACGGTCTCACACTCGTACAACGACCACAGCACCGCCGGGCACTACATTCAAACCGGGCATCCTTGGCATATTCCGATCGGGGCGGGTTTCAATGCCACGCCGAAAGACTGGCCGTCGATGGGCTCGATCGTCGAGTACATGGAGCAGCGTCGCTCCGGCGGCGCGAGCGGAGTGCCGAACTACGCATACTTGCCGAACCTGCTCGGCCATCTGCAAAAGTTTTCGACGTTGTTGACCCGTCCCGGCGGCTACGGCGGCTGGCTCGGTCGTGGCTACGATCCGCTGGCGACCGATATTCAAAAACGAGATCCCGACGACAACCCTTTCATTCGCAATTGCACCGACGACGAACTCGAGTATCGCATCAAGGGGCTTGCCAGCGAAGGGGATGTCTCGCTCGATCGGCTTGACGGACGGAAGTCGTTGCTCGAACGATTCGACGATGCCCGGCGCGAGCTCGACGTCGCTCAGCCGGGCTCGGCACAAAGCACCGTCGCTTACGATAAATTTCGTAACCGGGCGTTAGCGCTAGTCACATCGCCGCGCACCCGCAACGCGTTGGATGTCAAACAAGAAACCGCGGCCGTCCGCGACCGCTACGGCCGGCATTTGTTCGGCCAGTCGGTACTCGTGGCGCGTCGCTTGGTCGAAGCCGGTTCCCGCTTCGTGACCGTCAATTGGGACACCCCCAGCGGCTACGGCTGGGACTCGCATATATCGTCGAACGAACAGCGCGACCACCTATTGCCGGGCCTCGACCAAACGCTTTCGGCATTGCTCGCCGATCTTCACGACCGCGGCTTGCTCGACGAAACGCTCGTCGTCTGTTGCGGCGAGATGGGTCGCACTCCGAAGGCGAATGCCGGTTGGGGGCGCGGTCATTGGAGCATGCTGTTTCCCGCGGTCTTGGCCGGGGCCGGAGTGCGCGGCGGAGCGGTGTATGGTCGAACCGACAAAAACGCAGCTTATGCGGACGAGAATCCGACGTCGCCGGAAGATCTCGCCGCGACGATCTTCACGGCGCTCGGCATCGATCCGGAGCAACGGATCTTCGATCCTCAAGGAAGGCCGGTTGCTTTGGTCGACAACGGCAAACCGCTACCGATCTTCGGCTAAGAGAAGCCGGTCGACCTTTTCCATCGCTTATTACTCCGCTTCCTCCGTTCGTGCTTCTAGGGTTCGTTTCATGCATGCTTATCGCTTTGCGTCCGTCGTCGTCTTCGCTTTCGCTCTCGCTCTCGTTGTTTCGGCGCGAGCGGCTGAGCCGGTTCAAGAAGGGGGCTTCGCTCAGGCCCGCATCCTCGATGTGTGGACGAAGTATGGCGATGTGTTGACGTTCGGGAGCGGCCAGACTCTCGCTTTGGTCGACGATGGTTGCAAGCCGGGAATGCCAGAGTGGACGACCCCGGTCGACGGCGTGGCGAAGGTGCTCGCGTCGTACGACAGTATCGACGGCGACGACAACCCGGCGCATGGCAAGAGCGGCTACCACGGTTCGACGATCGGAATGCCGTCGTCGCTCAACTATCAAGGGAAGCGCGGGGTCGCGTTCAACAATCAAGTCGCGATCGTTCGCGGCGTCGAGTCTTGCCATTGTAAAATCGCCGAAGGAGGAACCTTGGCGAAAGCATTGCAATGGGTCCTGGAGAATCATAAGAAATACCGCATTACGACGGTCAATCTTGCGCCGGTCGACGACAAAGAGCATGGAGAGCCGGTGCCGACCGACATCGATGCGAAGCTCGCCGAGCTACGACGCGCCGGTGTTTGGGTAAGCGCACCGGCCGGCAATCATAATTTTACCAAGGGGATTTCTTGGCCGGCTTGCCAGCCGAATTGTATCGCCGTGGGAGCGGTGACCGTCGGCGGTGATGCGGTTTACCTTGACCGACATGAAAAAGTGGTGCTCGTCGTGCCCGCCGCGGCGACCAGCTCCTCGAACGCGATCGCGTGCGGAGCGGCGATGATTTTGCGCGAGGCGATCGAAAAGAGCGAATACGATTGGTCGGCCGACGGTCCGACGTTGCCGGAAGCGATGCTCGCGGTGATGCAAAAGACCGGGAAGCAAGTCGTCGATAAAGGGAGCGGTCGCACGTATAGCCGGCTCGATCTCCTTGCGGCCGTAGATCATGTCGCCGGTAAGGGAAAGAAGCCGCTGAGCGTAAAACCGAAGGCCCCTTAATGTCCGCGACGTTTATTTAACCGGCAATGTTTCGACGAACGCACAGGCCTGATCGATCCAGCTTGCCAGCCGGCGGTCGCTTTCCAAGCCCTCCCCATCGACGACGATCCAGCCTTTCATCGGTCGCCCGGTCGCGTCGAATTCGCCGACGTGCTCTTGTTTCAAAGCGTCGGCCGCCGCTTCCGCACCTAGTCGCACGATCAGCGATGAGCGCATGATGCCGACGAGCATGTTGCCGCCGAGAAGGAAACAAAGCCCGCCGAACATCTTTTTTTCGGCAATGCCGTGGTGAGCTCGCAGCGCATGGCGAACACGGTCGGCAAGAGACAAGCTGTACGTCATGGTGCGTCGTCCGCGGGACCGGCCAAGTCGCAAAAGCAAAATCGCGCGTCGCGCAGAGTTCGCATTCCGACCTCGCAAGGCACCGGTGCGGCGAAGTTCGGGCCGTCGACGACGAAGGTATGGAACTCGCCGTTTTCGCCGCAAGGATCGATCTCGGCGGGAAGTTCCGTCAATAAGCGTTCATCGTAGTCGCGGCCCGCAAAACTTTCGTGCAATACATGCGTGTCGACGCAACAGAGCACGGCCCGAAATCCAAGTCCGATGAATTCACGCGCGAGGTGCGGGGTCGGCCGGCCCCAAAGCGGAAAGACGCCGCGCATGCCGGGTGGGAAAAGTCGCTCTTCGCGATACTTCCGCACCTCTTCGAGAAACAGATCGCCGCAGATGGCCACGGTGACGCCGCGAGCGACATGCTCGTCGAGCGCCGCACGCGTTTTTCTTTCGTACTCGTCGTTACCGCAACCGATCGAGATTTCGATCGTTTGCAAAGGGTAACCGAGCGCGGTGGCTTGTTTTTCCAGCAGGGTTCGACGCACGCCGTGCATGCTGATGCGGTCGTAGTCGGCAGTCACGGTCGTAAGCAGTGCGACGATCTCGAACTCGCGGCGCACTTCATACAGCGCGAACGCACAATCTTTGCCGCCGCTCCAAAAGACGATCGCTTTCTCGCGCATGGCATTCGAGCTCGGTCAAATGTTCTCGATCGGCGCACCGACGGCATCGGCCGCTTCGACTTTCTTGAGCCAGGCGTCGAACCAAAACGTGCCGAAAGGAAGGAGCGAAGCGACGAACGCATACTTCCAGAACCGGCCCGACCACCACGGACGTCGAATCGAGACTTCCAGAACCGAAGCAAAAAACAGAATGAACAGCGCGCCATGCGCCGAGCCGACGATCCGAACTGCCGACGGATAGCCCGCCAGATACTTCAGCGGCATCGCCACGCCGAGCAGCAAGAGATAGGAAATTCCTTCGACGACGCCGATGAAGCACAGGCGGCGAATCGGCGTACTCAACAGCGGCACTCGAACCATCGGCGGCGCATCCTCAGCTTGTCGTTCAATCGTCGGCGAGACCTTCGTAGCAAGCGAGCAGCTTCTTGCCGACTTCCGCCACGACCGGCAACGCGGCAATGTCTTTCTCACCCGCCGAGATGGCGATCAACGCCGCGACGATTTTCTTTTCCTCTTCGTCGTCGAGAACTTCATCGTCGAGATATTGCTGATGATAAGAGTCCCAAGCGGCCGTGATCCCGATCCACACGATCGCTTCGTCTTCCGGCTCGGCGTCGCTCATCAGGTCGATTTCAAGCTCTTCGAGCGTCATGTCGAGGTAGGGGCCGATGACGCCGTAGACGACTTCCATCTGTTCGCTCACCTCGGGCGAGAGCGCTTTATGCCCCGTACGACCGGCTCGCAAGGGATCGGAACCGTCGTCTGAGGCAGCTGCGTCGCTCATCATGTTCGCTCGCGTCGAATAGAACCGGATATCAAAGCCAAGGATGCCCTGCATTCCAAGATGGAGGGCATCCTTGTGTGGAGGTCCGATTCTAGTGATCGAGTCGCTCGCTTACGACCGCTAGCGAGGCCGTTCGGTATGAAATCGCTTGTTTTTAGGGCAAAACGACGACAGAAAATTTCTTCATAAGAGAAGTTGACATGCGTACACTACTGCGGCTAAAGTCGGAGTGTCATCGGAAGACATCGCCGGAGACGGCGCTTTTACTACTTATTAAGTCACGGAGGATGCGGCCATGCTCGTACTTTCCCGGAAGAGCCAAGAATCGATCGTCATCGGAGGCGAGATTGAAGTCCGGATCATCTCAATTCGAGGCAACATGGTCCGCCTCGGCATCGAAGCGCCGAAAAACGTCTCGATTCTTCGCAGCGAGATTTGCGAACCGACGCGCGAAATCCAAGTTCACGACCTTGCCTATTCCAGCGTTGCTGCGCCGTGTGCCGCGAATCATTGCGCGGTATGAAACGAGGATTCGTCGAAAGGACTTGTGACTCGGCCCGATCGCGCGATAATGCTCGCTGCTTCGAACGTTCGATTTCCTCGTAAGGCCGAGCTGCGACATGTCCGACGAACCTTTGATCGCCGTGTTCATCGATTTCGAGAACCTCGCGATCGGCGTGCGGCACATGAACAACGCCGGGCAGTTTCAGATTCCTCTCATCTTGAAGCGGTTGCTCGAAAAAGGGCGCATCGTCTACAAGCGAGCCTATTGCGATTGGAGCAACTATCGCGATGCCGTGCGGGAATTTCATACCCACGGCATCGAGCTGATCGACATTCCGCAAAGCAAAATGAGCGGCAAGAACAGCGCCGATATTCGCATGGTCGTCGATGCGATGGATCTCTGCTACGCGAAGCAGCACATCGATATCTTCGCTTTGATCTCCGGCGACAGCGACTTCTCGCCGCTCGTCTCGAAGCTCAAGGAAAACAATCGTCGCGTGCTCGGTTGCGGCGTGAAAAGTTCGACCTCCGACTTGCTGATCGCGAATTGCGACGAGTTTATTTACTACGACGATTTAATTCGCGTAGCGAAAAAAGTGCCTGTCAAAGAAGTCAGAACGACGAAGGAAGGAAGCTCGAAGCCCGACAAGCTGCAAGAAGCGATCGAACGGGTGCTGGAAGTATTGCACTCGATCGAGCAAGACTTCGATCCGCTCTGGGGTTCGACGCTGAAGCAGGCGATTCGCCGGGTGTTCCCGGGCTTCAACGAAGGCTATTACGGCTACAACAGCTTCTCGGAACTACTCGAAGCGATCGACGATAAAGGACTGATCGAACTCGAATACGATGAAAGCAAGAAGAACTACAAGGTGTGGCCTGTCAGAGAAACCACCGGCCGACCGCCGACCAAAACCGCGGCACCGAAACCAGCGCGGTAGTTTCCGCAGTTTTAAAGCGGGTTGATGCACCACGGGTCGTCGTTACGCGGGCTATTCACAAAGCTGCCGACCGGCGTGGCGAGCAAGTCGTCGCTCGAATACGGCTTCAAGATTCCGAGCAAGGCTTCCTTGCCCGGGAATTGCGGATCGAGCCACAGTTCGTACGCCTCCTTCGGCAGAATGACCGGCATGCGGTCATGAATCTCAGACATCATCGGGCTGGCCTCGGTCGTAAGAATCGTCGCCGAGTCAATCGCGCGATCGTCTCGCTCCCAATGATCTGCCAGCCCGGCGAAGGCAAACGGGCGGTCGTCGGCCATGCGGATATAGTACGGCTGTTTGACTTTGCCTTCTTGTTTCCATTCATAGAAGCCGTCGGCGAGTATCAAGCAACGGCCTCGGCGAAACGACGAACGAAACGTCGGTTTCTCCGCAACCTCTTCCGCTTTGGCGTTAATCAACGTGCTGCCGACTTTCGGATCGTCGGCCCAAGAAGGGATGAGCCCCCAGCGGGCATAAGAGAGTCGCCCCTCTTTGACGATCGCGATGTTTTGCGTCGGAGCGACATTGAATCGCGGGGCCCAAACCAATTTCGTAGGCGGCTCGAACGCGAATTCCGCGATGAGATCTTTGAGCTGGCTCCGCAATGTAAAGCGTCCGCACATGACGTCGTTCTTCGGACAAGTGAGGAAGGAGGCGTGGTCGGTTCGTTCCGTTTTCGGCCGCCGTTATTGTAGGGAGCGCGACAACGGAATCCGTGAGGATTGCGTGCAATTTCTTGCGGAGTCGTCGAAAGTGCGGCAAGAATTGCGATGAATCTAGGATAAGTCGCATCCCCTCCTCGACGACGGATGCTAGAATAGCGACGGCATCCGAGGTCGCCGCTCCTTGCGGTATGAAAGCCGGATTGCTCGCTCGGCGATCGATTCGCCGACTCTCTTGATCCGAACGACGAAGTTCGGCCCCCTGTATTAATGCTTAAATGGATCCGATGAGTAAGCTTCTTTCCGTAGCGCTGTTAAAAGCCGGCGATCAGTTCGAGTTCGTTTCGTTTCGGTCCGAAAGTTCGCCCCTTTCCGGCACGAAAGATCATCACGAGACGCTGGTCGTCGCGAATATGCCGCAGGTGAATAAGGCGGCGAATTCGTGCTTTTTCCGTTACAAGTCCCAGACCAATCCCGAAGACGGCAATCGAAGCTGGAACGGGACCGCGGATATTGAAGTACGCTTGCTCACGGATCGTCCGTTGAGCATTCCAGCCGCGATGCCGACTCCCGCATCACCGGCTGCAGCAGCCGTTTCGACCACGAGCGCGACTCCCGCCGTGAAGCGGAACGAAACGAAGTCGAGCAGCGAACTTCCGACGATCGAGAAGTCTGCGGAGCCCGCGGTTGTGGTGGATTCGACAGAGGATTCTCCAGCGGAGCAGCCCACAAACGAACTGGCGGAAAGCAACGGTAAGTCGGTCAAAAAGAAAACGGCCGCGAAGAAGACTGCCGTCGGGAAGAAGAGTGCGACGAGCGCTATCGTGAAAAAGAAGAGCGCTAAGAGCTTGCCGAAAAGCGCTCCGTCCGAGAAATCGGCAAAGAAGCCCGTGAAACGGCCGAGCAAGAAGAAAGTTTGATTGCGATCGTGCCAGGCTCGATGGATTAACGATCTTCCATCGCTGAACCATCTTCCAGCGTCGAACGATCGTCTTGCTCGCGATGACCTTCCGTTCGCTCGGAATAGCCGCTGCAGCGAACTATGGGCTGCGGCGGATACTTTGGAAATCGCCGATCGCTCTGCGATAGCCGGCAAAGGATGAATCGCGAGCCCTTCGCCGAGACGACTTCCTTAAGCTGGGCGCATGCGTAGCAAAGCGACTGGATGCTCAAAGATATTCTTTCGAGGTGGTTCCGCGGCGGCTACTCGGCGATGCTTTCAATCCGCTCGATTTCTTCCGGCGATAAGCGAAAGTTCAACGCGTCGAGATCCGCCTGCATGTGCGCTGCGTTGGTCGTACCGGTCAACGGAACCATGTCGACGTCCAACGCGAAACGAAACACGATTTGGGCGACCGTGCGGCCGTGTCGTTGCGCGAGATGCAAAAGCTCGGGATGTGCGAGCGCTTCGCGATTGGCCGTCAGCAGCGAGAACCCTTGGTAGACGATCTCGTTCGCTCGACAAAACTTCCGTATGTCGCGGTCCCAACCTTGCACGGCGAAGCAACGGTTTTGCACGAAGCTCGGCCGTACCTTCGCCTTCTCGCAAAGCAACTTGAGCTGAGCCGCAGAGACGTTGCTGATTCCCAGTAGGCCTGCGCGACCATCGGCATGCAGTGCTTCCATCGCCCGCCACGCTTCCCAGTCGGGAGCGGCAAGCCCGACGCGCTTGCTGGGACCATGCAGCACGTAGGAGTCGATCTTCTCTAAGCCGAGATGCTTCAATGAACTCTCGAACGACTGCGCGACCTGTGCGACAACCGAGGCGGCGGGATCGTACGGCAGACGATGATCTTGGCCGGCTTGGAAAGTGAACTTCGTTTGCAGAAATAAATCGTCACGCGTGATCAATCCGGCGGCGATCGCCTCCGCAATCGCTTCGCCGACCGCCGCTTCGTGGTAATGTTTCCTTTGATTCGCCGTGTCGATCCCTCGAAAGCCTTGTTGCAAGGCGAGCGCGACGAGACGTTTCGTCTCCGCTTCCTTCCACGCCGTGCCGTAAAGGAATCGTGGAACCGTTCTGCCTTGGATTTCGAGAGTTCGACTCGTCATCGGAACCACGATGTTTCGTTTCGCTGCGAGGTTTTGCTGCGAAGCAGCGAAGCGCATAAAAAACCCGAAGTAGTTGACGATCAACTACTTCGGCTCCGGCAAACGTCGAAAAAAGTACACCCGACAGGGTTCGAACCTGTAACCTTCGCCTTCGGAGGGCGACGCGCTATCCAATTGTGCCACGGGTGCGGAAGAGCCTCGTTGCTCGCCGACAAACGATCGTCGACGGTCAAGCGGCCTGGATGGCTCGCTATTCTACAAGATTTCCCCTCGTTTGCCATGGACCGAAGCGGGAAGATCAGGTGACATAAAAGGGATCGAAACCCAGGACAATGAGATCGTTCAGGAGAAGCGGGATGTTGCGTTATCTGCTCTGTCTTTCGTTCGGCCTCATATCGTCGTTCGTCGCTGCCGAAGAACTGGGCGCGATTGCCGAGTCGAAGCTGGTCGATATCGACGGGCAGAGCCACGATTCGGCCGAGTGGAAAAACCGTAAGGCGACCGTACTGATTTTTCTCGGCACCGATTGCCCGGTCTCAAACGGCTATGCTCCCGAAATCCAGCGGATCTACGAGAGCGGTAAGAGCAGCGGCGTTGCGGTGCTCGGTGTTTATTCCGATCCCAGCGTTACGCTCGAAGATGCCCGAACGCACGGCAAGGAATACGGCTTCACCTTCCCACGCGTCCTCGACGGCGATCAGCGACTGGCGAAGCAAGCCGATGTGAAACGCATTCCAACGGCGATCGTGCTCGATCCTTCAAGCAAAATCGTTTATCGAGGTCGGATCGACGATCGTTGGTCGCCCGAAGGGAAGCGGCGCGACGTGCCCCGAACGCGCGAGCTGCGCGCCGCGATCGAAGCCGTGGTCGCGGGCCGAGAGCCGGCCGTGCGCGAAGCACCGACGTTCGGTTGCCCTCTCCCTACGACCCGGCTCGGAAAATAAAGTGCGGCCAGATCGCTTCTTCAAAGCGATGAAACGACGCCGGCCTCGGGCATCCTTGCCTTCGGCCGGTCGTGCTGCACGAACGTGCTTCGGTGTCGCATCCTGCGCAGCGAAGTCGTTCGTATCGTAATCGGATCGGTATGCGAATCAGGGGCCGATGCCGCGCGGGTTGGCCGACAAGAAATCGCGCGGTGCGCGAACCGTGTAGTAAGGGTAAGCGACCGCGGCGCCTCCCGGCCCTCCTGCGCCCATGCCCCCCGCACCACCTCCACCGCCGCCGCCGCCGTTTCGGTTGCAGAGGCCTTGTCGGCAGGCGTCGGAGCCGTGGTTCGAAAACAGGCCGCTCCGGCCTCCGTTGCATTGTTGGCAATCATTGGCGCAGCCACTGCCGGCGATCATCATGACGAGCGCGAAGCTCGCGATCAGAAATCGGTTCATCGTTCTCTTCCCCCTGGTGCGTTCGGCGAAGCTCTGGCGCTTGACGAACGAAATTGGATTTGGACGGAATGTCGAAGCTGGATCGCGAAAGCGGAAGAACTCCGACGTGTGAGGGCACGCGGGTACTTGAACTTTGCGTTCGTGCGACCGTCTCCGAGCGGCACAGGCGTGGTCGCGGGAACCAAGACCTGTTCCTAATGGCTTATCGTCCCGTACAAACGGGAGAATTCAGAAAATCGGTACTTTCGGTATTACCGCGGAGTCGCGCATTTTCGGCGAAAGCGAATCCGGGGCCCCTAGTAAGCTCCGAGTTGTATCACGCTACAATCTGGTCGGCGTTAAAGTCTGCCTATCTTTCGGAGTCGCTCGGATGAAGCCGTATTTGCGAGGTTTCGTGTGCATTGTGATGCAACTTGGTGCGGCCGCGGCGACCGTGGCAGGCGCGGAGCCCAACGCTACGACGGACTCCGTGAAACCGACCGCGATCGGCGTAACGAGAGAAGGGAACCCGATCGAAGCTTATATCGCCGAGCCGAACGGCTACGAGAGTAAGAAGATTCGCGTTTTGCTTGTCTCGGGTCTGACCGGCAGGAACGCGTCGGGGTTGCTGCCGAAGGCCGGCGTCGACGGCGAGCTTTCGATCTCGACCGTATCGCTCGATCGCAACGCCGCGAGCGATGCGAAGCCCGGCACGCATCAGTTTCCTCCGAGCGGCGACTTCTATCAAAGCCCGACTCAAGTCGAAGCTCAGTATTTGTGGCGTTGGATCGGTATGCATGCGCCGGATTTGGTTGTCGAGGTGGTGACCGGCGATGCGGAAGAGTTCCACTTGCCCGCTTCGAGCTTCCCGCGATTAAAAACGCTTTCGACCCACTTGCCCAATCTGCAAGTGCGCCCCTTTTCGGACGAACCTCTGACATGCCTGAATGAAACCTCGCCTTGTGCCGTGGGGATCGTTCCGGCGATGCGAGTCGTCGCGAAAACGGATGCTTATTGGAATACGTTGAAGCGAGCGCTGACGGAAAGTAAGTTGCCCCCATCTTCGGCGCGCATCGAAATCCAAAAGCGACTCGCTCGCACGCCCGAGCAAGTCGCTGCGCAATTGCTCGAGGTTTACGGGAAGCAACTGAGCTCGGTGCAATATATTCCGGCGCTCGCGCTCGTCGGCCGGTTGCGACATGAGCTGAGCAGAGAACAAAAGGACGCTCCTGTATCGCCGATCGTCTTAGCCGCCGTCGAACCGTATCTGTCCAGCGCGAAGCCCACGCTCGCTCCGAAAGCCGGAGGGTCGGGCACGGCGGGCAACTTGCTGTTCGGAGAGCTTGCTGCGATCATCGGCGAGAAGCGTTACGTCGAGTTGGTGAAAGCGGCGGCCGATCAAGCATTCGACTCCGACGACAAGCCGCGCGAAGCGATGCCGGCCCATAGCGAAATGAGCGACGCGGTGTTCATGGGTTGCCCGATCTTGGCGCAGGCGGGGAAGCTGACCGGCGACGACAGATACTTCGACGCTTGCCTCCGCAATTTGCGATTCATGCAGAAGCTTTGCCTCCGCAAAGACGGTCTCTATCGACATTCGCCGCTTGATGAATCGGCATGGGGACGCGGCAACGGCTTCCCTGCGCTTGGGCTTGCGTGGTCGCTTGCGGAGATCCCGGAGTCGTACGCCGGACGAGCCGAAATGCTCGACGCCTTTCGCAATCACATGGACGCAGTGCTGCCGCACCAAGACGCGAGCGGTTGCTGGCATCAAGTGATCGACCATCCGGAAAGCTACCGCGAGTTCACTTGTACCGCGATGACGACGTTTGCGCTGGCGCGCGGCGTCCGACTCGGTTGGCTGAAGTCGGAAAAGTACGACGCTGCGATCAAGCGAGGTTGGGATGCTTTGCGAGCTCGCATCGGAACCGATGGAGGACTGGTCGACGTTTGCACCGGCACCGGCAAGATGAAAAGCCTGCGCGACTATTATGACCGGACCGCGATTCTCGGCCGGGACGATCGCGGCGGAGCGATGGCTTTGATGGTGACGACCGAGATGGAGCTCTATCTGAGAGCGCTCGGTCGCTGATTTCGGCTCGTTTCGCGAAACCCGGCGGGCTCGCTCATTTCTAGTTCGCAGCTAGAATGGCGTTACCGATCCACGAATTCGTCGCTCGCTTAAATCGTTTATTCGTTTGAAGAAACTGCGCTATGCCCTCGTCCGCCGCTCGCCTTTCGAACTTGCAACTTGCTTTAGATCCGTTGCGACGGCAACTTTTCGCGCACCCGATTTACCAAGCAGTCGATTCGCTCCCTCGCTTGCACGCGTTCATGGAGCAGCACATCTTCGCGGTTTGGGACTTCATGTCGCTCTTGAAGGCCTTGCAACGCAAGCTCACGTGCATCGATGTCCCTTGGCTTCCGAGCGACCACGGCAAGGCGAGCCGGTTGATTAACGAAATCGTGCTCGGCGAAGAAAGCGATGCCGATGGGCTCGGCGGCTATTCCAGCCACTTCGAGCTCTACACGGCAGCGATGACTGAGACCGGTGCCGATGTCGGCCCTATCCGCCGCTTCATCGCGTTGCTGCGGCAAGGAGTCGCGCCGCGCATGGCCCTGGTAGAAGCGAACGTGCCCGACACTGCCAGGCAATTCACCACGGCGACGTTGGACGTAGCGGAGCAGGGTTCGCTTTGTGCAGTAGCCGCGGCGTTTACGCTCGGACGAGAAGATTTGGTCCCCGAGATGTTTCGGCGGATCGTCTCCGGCTTGGCTGCTACGCCGTCGTCCGGTTTGACGCGCTTCAGCTACTACCTCGATCGGCACATCGAAGTCGATGAAGGAACGCACGGTCCGATGGCGTTGGAAATGCTCGCAATGCTCTGCGGCGATGACGACGCCAAGTGGCGCGAGGCTCAAGCGACGGCCGCCGATGCCATTCGCTCGCGAATCGTACTCTGGGACGGCGTGCTCGCTGCCGTACGCTCGCGCAGCCCCGTCGCTTAAGCGTTGGCCTGGAATCGCCCGGCTTCGAACGCCGCGGCCATCGCCGCCGGTACGGCAGCTTCCGCCTCGACGACTCGGGCCCGATTGCGTACCACGCCGGCCTTCATCTCTTGCTCTTTGGCGATCGCGTTGGCTCGGCGCTCTTCCGCTTTAGCGCGAGCGACGCGTGTGTCGGCCTCGGCTTGGTCGGCTTGCAGGCGAGCCCCGATGTTTTCGCCGACATCGATATCGGCGATGTCGATCGAAACGATCTCGAACGCCGTCTGCGCATCGAGCCCACGATGTAGCACTGCTTTGGAAATCAGGTTCGGATTCTCCATCACTTCCAAATGGCTTTCGGCCGAGCCGATCGAGGTGATGATCCCTTCGCCGACGCGGGCGATGATCGTTTCTTCCGTGGCGCCGCCGATGAGTTGCATGATGTTGGTCCGCACCGTCACGCGAGCGCGTACCTTCAATTCAACGCCGTTCTTCGCGATCGCCGAAAGGAATGTTTTGCCCGAACCTTGGCTGGGGCAATCGATTACCTTCGGGTTAACGCTCGTCTGCACGGCGTCGAGCACGTCGCGGCCGGCAAGATCGATCGCGGCCGCTCGATCGAAATCGAGATCGATACCCGCGCGATGCGCAGCGATGATGGCGCGGATCACGCCGAGGACATTACCGCCGGCGAGATAATGGGCTTCTAGGCGGCGAGTCGTGATGCCGGTCGTCGGGTCGTCTCCCACGGCGGCTTGCATTCCCATGATCTTCGCTTGCACGATGCCGCGCGCGTTTACTTGGCGCAACGTCATGCCGATCAGGCTGAAAATGCTGACCCGCGCGTTCGACATGTACGCTTGAAACCACAGGCTGCCGTAGCTCATCATCACCAGCAAAAACACGATGGCGAAAAAGCCGAGAATGGCGATGCCCGCCAGGGCGATGAAGTTCACGCCCGATTCTTCCACGACTTTAGGTCGCGCTTGAGCGAAGAGCATGAGCGAACAGAAGATGGAATGCATCGTTGTGCAACTCGCGTTGGGAAAGCTGGATCCGAAAGCGACGACGCTCCCGAAGTCTCGCGCGTGGCGAAATGGGTCCGAAGTCGTCCCCATAGAATAGCGGTTTGCCGCCGGAAAGCGAGCGCCTGCAAGATTAACGGGCGCGGCCTATTCGATCCATCCGCCGCCGAGAACCCGATCGCCGGCGTAACAAACCACGGCCTGACCGGGAGCGACTCCCGCGCGCGGCTCATGCATTTGAATCTGCATGCGGCCCTGGGGCAGGGGCGTAACCGTCGCCTGGGCCGGTTGATTCTTATAACGAATTTTCACTTGGCACTCGATCGGGCCCTGCGGCTCTTCGATCAGCCAATTCGCGGCCCGTGCCGTGAGCTCGGTCCGAAGCAGTTCTGCTTGCGTGCCGATGACGACGCGCTTCGTGTCGGCTTCGATGCGGACGACGTAGCGCGGTTCGCCGAAAGCTAGGTTCAAGCCCTTGCGCTGGCCGATGGTAAAGTTTTCGATGCCGCCGTGTCGCCCGACGGAGCGGCCGTCGGTCGTGACGATCTCGCCCGATAGATCGAAGTCGTCGCCGAGCCGGCCGCGCACGAACGAAGCATAGTCGTTGTTCGGGACGAAGCAGATTTCCTGGCTGTCTTTCTTGTCGGCGACGCGCAGGCCGACTTCGCGGGCCATCTCGCGAATCTGATCTTTGTGGAACTCGCCTACAGGAAATAGAACCCGCTTCAGCACCTCGCGCTCGATGCCGAAGAGCACGTAGGTCTGATCCTTAGAGTCGTCGACGCCGCGCATGAGCGCCGGCGGAGCGTCGGGGCCGTCGAGATGCTGCAAGCGGGCATAGTGCCCCGTCGCGACGAAGTCGGCTCCGACCCCGTCGGCATACTCGCAAAGCTTGCCGAACTTCAACCAGTTGTTGCACATGACGCACGGGTTGGGCGTCCGTCCCGACGTGTATTCTTCGACGAAATAATCTTGGATTCGTCCGAAGTCGTCGTGGAAGTCGAGAGCGTAGAACGGAATGTCGAGCCGATCGGCGACACGTCGCGCGTCGGCTGCATCGCTCGCGCTACAGCAGCCCTGCTTATGACCGGGCGTCGACGGCAGGATATTGAACAGCGGCGCTCCGGCTTTCTTCGTCGTGCCGGCGTCCGAACCGATCGCACACTCCGTCGGCTCGGCCTCGCCGTGCCGCATGAAAAGCCCGATGACGTCGTGGCCGTCGCGGCGCAAGAGGTGCGCGGCGACACTGCTGTCGACCCCGCCCGACATCGCTAAAACGACCTTTGCCATGACGATTCCACTCGCTGCATTCCCGGAAAACTACCGTTGTAGTTTAGACATGCATGCGCCGAGCGGCAAGGCAACGTACGGTCGCATACGGCCTTAACGCACCGTGCGATTATAAAAAGACTCTCCGGCCGACATTCGTTCCGTGGGCCTCGTCGCAGGTTTGGCCGTCGGCAACGGGGCATTTTTCCTCGCCGCCTCTGCATCCGAAGTTTCTTCGAGCGTCGGCTGGGTCGGTCGTGGCAAGACCGCCTTAGGTCTTGGGGCGTTCAAGAGATAATCGACAGACTCCGGCAGCGGTTTCGCTTCGTTCTTGTTCGGCGTGTTCGTGCGCGGAATATTCAACGCTCGCGGCTCCGCGGTCGTCGACGTCGATTTCGCACGTTCTCGCTCCGAATCGGTGGAGGTGAAGTCCGCCGGTGCGGCATCGACACGCTTCAATTCTTGCGAAGCATCGAAGCTGGAAGGGCGCACCTTGGCCGGCGCGTCGCTTTCTAAGGCATTGCTTGGAACGACGCCGCGATCGACGGAAACTTCGGCGTCGTCGGCCGGTAGCGTTTCCACCTCTTCGCCGAACATGGCTCGCAGTCGCGGGAACATTTTCTTCGCCGGTGCGGCTTTTGCCGGAGCCGACTTCGGCGACGGTTGTTGTTCGGAGTAGCGATCTGCGCGATCCGAATCGGGAATCGTAGATTCGACACTGTCGGTCCGCTCCGGCTTAGGTCCGATTCCGAACCAACCAGTCACGTTCGTGAGAATCGACTTCTTCTCTTTCGGTGCCTGTTCGTTCGGCTCGACGCCGTATCGCGAATCATCGCTTCGGTAGTCATCCACGATCGGCGGTCGTGCGGCCGTGTTCGGCGACTTCGCAGCGAATTGTTCGTGGCCGGTCGTGCGTTCGCGACTTAAGTCTTGCGTGAGCGGTCGACCCGAAGGAGGAATCGATACGTTCTCATTTCGTAAGTTCGGTTTGCTTTCAGCACCAGAGAGCGTGCTCGCGGCGGATGGTTGATTCGGTTTCTTCGGCGCGCCTTCCGCTGGGTCGGTGAGGACCCGATCCGAGTCGTAGCCCACGGTCAGATTGATCGGGCCGGGTGCGGCACTCGGATCGAGAACGCTTCGTGGTTGACGCAGGCCTGCCGTGACGTCTGCGGAAGTGGGGATCGCGGTAGCGGTCGGAAGTTCTACACCCTTGGGCTTAGCCGGTGCTTGAGGAAGGCCCGTTGTCGTGAACGTTTGGGAAGCGATTTCTTGCGGAGCGGCGACCGCCGGCTTCGCTGCTTCGGCCGACTTCGCAGCAGCTGTATCATCGGAAGCGGTTCCGAGTTCCGAACGATTCGCTTGCGCCACCTTAGGCGGAAGCGGGCGTTGCACGACCGGAGTGGCGTTGCCGAGCACTACGGAGGGCTCTTTCCAGGGCTGCCCCGTCGCGACTGCGAAGGTTTGCGAAGGAAGAGTCTTGATCGGCTCGACAGGCGTTTGCGCGGCGGTCGTGGCCGGCGGCGCAACGGCAGTCGCAGGTGGTGCGGTCGGCGCTGCCTTCAAGGCAGCGACGGCAGGTGCTTCGACCGTGGCTTTTGCAGGGGCCGGTTGACTAGCGACGGCAGGACTCGTCGTCGCTGCAACGGTAGGCTTGTCGGCTGGCGTTGGAATGTTCGTCGGCATCGCCGAGGTGCGCGTCATCATCGTCGGCTGAATTGTAAACGGCTGCATCGGGGGCGAAGGGGTGTTCGCAGCCGTCGTTAAGGCGGCGGGTTTGTTGGCGACTCCCGACGAAAGCTGTTTGCCGGTCGTGGTTCCGGAGAGAGCCGGAGCCGGTTGCGGGGCCTGCGTCGTAGAATAAGGAGGAACCGTCGGCTTCAATTCCGGTGTGGACTCTTCCTTTACGACGGCCTTCGGCAGCGACGCCGTGGCCGTGGTGCTCGCCTTATTCGTGTCGAACGCGAGCACCAACTCACGAGCTCCGGCAGTTTGAAGGTGCTTCTTAAATTGCTGGACGACTTCCCCGGGAACGAGCGTTAGCTTCGGATTCGACCAACGTCCTGCGACGTTCGTATCGATTTGCAATTCCCCGAGCCGTTCCAATCCTTGACGCCAGATGCCGGCATCGATTCCGGCTAAGGGGCCGGACGTCGAAGCCACTTGCAGGCCTTCCAGCTTGCTCGTCAAACCAACGTCGAGCAGCTCTCGCGAAATCCAGCCGTGTCCGGCAAGCGACGTCGTGCCGGTGCGCTGCGGTTCGAGAGCGCTGCGCGTCGCGGAGTTGGTGAGCACGGATTCCAACGACAGATCTTGAGCTTCCAAGGTAACGTCGTGTCGTCGTTCCGTGGTGGTCAGTTGGAACGTCGCATTTAATGCAAGTTGACGGTCTTCGTCTTTGAACGTCAGTTTTGCAGGGCGCGATGCCAACGATGGGCAACTCGAAAGATCGGTCAACGAAAGTCCGCTTTTCGTGCCGAGCTTCCAACTCGACGGCAAGCGATCGACTTTGATCTGTCGGACTTGCACCAGCGGAACCGAAGTTCCGGAGACTTTATCTCGTTGCGCTCGGCGACGGCCGACGCAGTCTTTGAAGGCCTGGCTCGTAACGGTCGACGTTTCCAGATCGGCGATTCGTTCGACGAAACCGACGATGCGTTGCACGAAGAGCAGTCGATCGCAGACGCCGGACCAGTTGCGCACGAGGCCCTGAATTTCCACCGCTCGCAACGGATCTTCGTTGTGCGAAGGTTGTGGGCGATCTTCTTTGAGCAAAGTCGGTCCGCGGCTGAACATTCCGACCGGGGCGGCTTGCGAGAGCTTGGTCGGGTCGCAGAAGATGCCGGCGACGTTCATGTCGTTGCAAGCGAAGCGACCACGCAGCATCAGCCCGGGCTCCACGCGAGCGGAAACTTCTTCGACGACGAGCGCCACGTCGGAAGGATGCTCGGGATCGGCGATGCGAAGATTCGTAACCTGAAGATCACCGTTCCAGAGGTCATACGCGACGACGTCGGCGGTGACATCGGTTTGAAGTGCTGCGGACAAATGTTCCAGCAGGCTACGGCCTACCAATCGCGGCGTTTGCATTTGCACCAGCATCGCGGCTGCCATGGCGCAAGAGCAGGCGGCTGCCCATCCGAGCGGACGCACGATCGGTTCGCGCCGCACGCTCATCTGAGCTACGGTCAGGTTGAGTAAGCTCCGGCGGTGCGTCGCGAAGCGGCTGAACACTTGTGCTAGCGGAATCGAGATCGCCAGCCCTGCGGCAAGTGAACCCAAGGTGGCGTAATCGTCGAGCCCGAAGAGTGCCGAAAAGGGGCCGGTTCCGAGCTTGGCGAGATGTACGCTCAGGCCGAGTTGGTCTAAGAGCATCACCCCGATGGAGCGGGTAAAGCCGGAACCGACGAAGGCCGCGAGATAGCCGCACGCTCCTGCGACGATCAGGATCGATGTCGAGCAGTTAAGCAAGACAGCGGCGCAAAGGAACGCCGCGAACGTCAGATTCCACCCGCCGACGGCGCCGGCGGTAAATCCAAGCACGATCGCGGTAAAAATATGGCGTGGCCCATGTCCGCCTCGCAACAGCGAAGCCAAAAAGCTTTTCAATGCATGCATCGACCGAACTCCCCCCGACGCCGTGCGGACGTCGAATGTGATACCGGTTGAATACCACGCGCCCCCCGATCGGCACGCCGAGAAAACCGGATAGGTGATCTATTCCGAAGGTATCGGTCGCACTAGTCCGAGAACTTGAACCGCTTCCCCTCCCTCGCCAAGAGGAGGCGATACGATATAATTCCCAGCGACGGGCTCCGGGCGCTCGGGTGCCGGCGATGCCTGCGCAACAGCGCGATAGACGATGCCCGTCTCCGACGGCAACCACGAACTAAGGACTGCGAAGCACGAACTCCATGGATAACTCTCTCGTTGATCGTGCCGAAACGATTCGTCGCCGCGTGATTCAGCTCCGAGACTCTCTTTGACTACGACTCCAAATGGGCTCGCGTCGCGGAGATCGAGAGCCGAATGTCGCAGCCCGATTTTTGGAACGTGCAGGAACGCGCTCAAGCGACCGTCGGCGAATTGAAGGGCCTGAGCGCGATCGTGAAGCCGATCAAGGACCTCGAACAGTCGTTGGCCGATCTGGATACGATGCTTGAGATGGCCGAAGAAGACCCGGAGTTCGCGGCGGAAGTACCGGCCGAGCTCGACCGGCTCGACCACGTACTCGCCGATCTTGAATTGAAGGGCCTGCTCAACGGCCCTTACGACGCGCACAACGCGATCATGACGATCAACGCTCGCGACGGCGGAATCGACGCGAACGATTGGGCCGAGATGCTGCTGCGCATGTACATCCAGTGGGCGAAAAAGCAGGAGTTCGACGTCGAAATCATCGACCGCGCCGATAACGAACAAGCCGGCATCTCCAACGCCACGATCGCCGTGCGCGGACCGATGGCCTACGGATATCTTCGCGGCGAAAGCGGCATGCATCGCTTGGTGCGCATCAGCCCCTTCAATTCGGAAGGGAAACGGATGACCAGTTTCGCGGCCGTGGATGTTTCGCCGGAAGTGCCTGACGACGCCGAGATCGAAATCAAAGACGACGACGTGCGGATCGATAAGTTCTGCTCGAGCGGTGCCGGCGGACAGCATGTGAATAAGACCGCCAGCGCCGTCCGAATCACGCATTTCCCGAGCGGCATCTCTCAGATTCGCAACTACTTTCAACATCCCGACCAACGGGTCAAAGATTCGCGCACGGGCTACTCGGCGTCGCACTTTCAAAGCGTGCTCGACGGGGACATTCAGGGCTTTCTCGACGCCGTGTTGCAATGGCGCGCCGGCAAGGAAGTGGTGCAAGAATGATCGCGACCGTAGGATACGATGCCACGGGCGAGAAGCCGACCGCCGTTTTGGAAACGAGCGGATTACGCGTCGTTTTTTTGCGTCGCAACGATCGGTATGCGCATCGCATCGAGGTGTGGGATTCGCGAGAAAACGGCTGGTCGATCGCGCTGGAATCGCGCGAAGGAAGCGACGAAGAGCCTTGGCCGCCGAGTCCGCCGTTTCAACAGTTGCACGTCGAGAAACGGGCCGCCGGCGACGTCGTGCTGCTGGTCGGCATGGCCGGCAGGTCGCATTGGTCGGCGGCGGTGGAAGTTTGCGAAGTGCGCAAAGTCCTGAAGTTCGATGTCGCAGTCAGAATTCAAGCCGTTCCCGAGCAACTCGGGACCGCTTACGCGATTTGCGCTTCGGCTGCCGCCGGTAGGCTCGTCGTCGCAGGCGAAAGTGGTACTGAAATCGGCAGCGGGTTCACGCTTGGTCCGGCGTCGATCGAAAAGTCGCCTCCTCCGGCCACGATTTGCTGGAAGTATTCGTTGGGCCTGCGCGACGTCGATTGATCGTTAAAAATCGAAAATAATCGATGCGCACACTCCGTCGAAGCCGGCAAAACAGCCGGGATCCTCGTCCTTGATTTTCCGCCCCTTTCGCGGCACAATAGGCGCTTCTTACGGCAGGCGCAGTTCGTCCTTGTTCTCAGTCGAGTCGGGCCCAACATGTTCGAGCAAATCGAGAAGCTGAAGCGCGAGTTTACCGACAAGTACGTCGTGGTCGATGAAGGTCGGCCTGAACTGCATCGCTTTCGAGGAATGACCGGTCTTATCAAGACCGTCAATATGAGCGGTCGCGCGCTGGTTCGTTTCGATGCCGACAACAACATCGGCTGGTACGACATCGGCCTCGACTTTTTGAAAGTCGTGCCGAAGCCGGAACCGAAGCCCGAAGAAGAGAAGCACGCCAAGCCGAAAGCGGCGGCTGCGGCCAAGCCGGCCGAAGCACCGGCCGCTGCCGCGCCGAAGCCCGCTGCTCCGGCGGCCGGCGATAAGAAGCCGTCGGTAGCGGAAATGTTGCGGGCTCAAGCCGCCGCGAAAGCCGGCGGAGCGGCACCGGCCGCCGCGCAATCTGCTCCGAAAGTCGAAGCAGCCCCCGTCGCCGAGGAACCCGTGGTGAAACCGGTTGCCGAAAAGCCCGTTGAAAAGAAGGCGGAAGCTCCGGCCGGCGAAAAGAAAAAGCTTTCCACCGCCGAGATTCTCGCGGCGTTGAAGAAGAAGCCGTAGAGCCCGAACGCCGAACTTTTACGCTAGATCGCGCTACTTGCCGATCGGCGGCTTCGGAGTCGCTGCGGCAGGGGGCTCCGTGGGTGCGCCGGCCGAACGCTTGACGACGCGAAAAATGAAGAGCGCCTCGCGATAGTCGGCCGGCAATTCCGTCTCCGCTTGTGCGATTCCTCGAATGCTATTCGGTTCGATCGTCGGCTCCGCTTGCTGCATGAGAGGCGGCGGCTGTTGAACGCCTGCGATCGCGCCGAGCACCTGTTCCGGGGCGTCGGAAGGGGTTCGCAGCATTTGCGAAGCCGATGCGCCGGGCAAACTGCCTCCCGCGACATTCCCGGTCGGAAGCGTGGCGGAAGTCTTCGCGTTCAATCGAGGTGCTTCCTTCGGTAACGCTTCTTTGAGTTTAGCGACGTCAATCCGTTCTTTTTCGGACGTTTGCGATTTCGCCTGCGTAGCTCCATTCACGGCGATTCCTTTGCCTCCTCCGAGGGCATTTTCCTTCTTTGCGACGTCCGACGGAACGGGAGCCGCGTAGCCACCGTAATCGTTGTTCCGTTTTTCGCCGGCCGGGTTTTTATCGGAAGCATACGACTGCGAATCTTTCGCTGCGATCTGTCCGCCGTTAAAGCGCTGGGAGCGGCTTAAGGAGTAGCCCCGGCGTTGTTGTAGCTCGTTATTCGCAGCATTCGTTTCGGCGAGCGCACGAGAGGCCGGAGCACCGGCAACCTTCGCGGCAGTCGGAGCGTTTATGAGCGAAGCGGCGGCGATCGGCTTGCTTTCGCTCGGCACGGCTCCCGGCGGAGCGCTGATGCCCGCCGCAGCCACGGTCGGAGCGGTCCCGGCCGGAACAGCCACGGCCGAAGCGGGTGGCAGCGGTGCCGCTTTCGGAAGCGTCGTAGAAGCAGCAGGCGTCGGCCGTGCATTCGTGCCGGAAAGAGAATCTCCGTCGGTGATGGCTGCGGGTTTCGCTAACGGCGTGGCCGGCTGTTTGGCGATCTCGGCGAGATGCCCACCCCGATTGTATTCCTGCCACTTCGCCGTCTCTTCGGCTGCCGCCGTGGCGGGCTCGACGCTGATATTCAGAAAGTAATTCGGCTCCGCACGGAGCGTCTTCAGGGTCGATTCCAGTTGCTCACGATTCGCGACGACGTAGACGTATTCGACCTCTTCGCTCTCGCGATCGTTGAACCGGTCTCCTGTTTTCGCCGGCGCGGCCGCGTTCTCCCCTTTAACCATCGGCTGGTCGCCTGCGAGTTTTGCTTCCGAGCCGCTTTCGCGTCGGGCAGTTGTATTCTTGGCGGCTAGGCCGAGGCCCGCTGCGTTTTCACCTGTTTGCGATTCCATGCCGCGCGACTCATCTTTCGCTTTGGCGTCGGCCTGCGAGCGCAAGCCGTCGCTTTGGAGCTTAGCCGACTCGGCACCCCAATTCTGCGTGTAGTCGACGATCTGTTGTTGGCGCAGCACCGGCGTAAACGCCATGTCGAGCGCTTCCGGCGTCACATCGCAACGGACGATCAGTAAGCCGTTGTCGGAGTTCGTCGTCGCTTGGGCATGACCCAGAGCTTGTTTCCGCTGTCTTGCGTCGTTCTCCGTCAGGGCCAAGTCCGTCGTTGCGCCGCGCCCCGCCCGATCTACGGCACCGAGTCGCTGGAGTTGACCGGCGTCGAGCCGGCCATCGGGCCGTTCGGTTTGCAACATACGATAGTTGCTGACCAACGACTGGGCGCGCTCGAAATCTTGTCTGACGATTCCTTCCACGGAATCAGGTGCCGGTGCCACGTTTATTTGACTGACTGCGTCCATCGGGCCGGTGGGAGTTCTTGCCCCGCCGGTACCGTCTCCGGCCTTTGCCGCGTGAGGAACCGTGCCATTAAACACGCTGAACATTCCTCCCGCGGTTGCCCCCATCTTGGTCGGCTGCGAAGCGGTCGCCTGTGAAACGGCTGCTTGCGAAACGGCCGCCTGCGAAGCCGACGCGGGAACCGAAGTGACAGCCGGAGCGGAAGCCGCGAAGCCTCCGTTGGCATCGGCCGACGTCACGGCATCGGCGACTTTTCCCGTTCCCGATTTGCTGAGCGCCGGCTTTACGGAAAAGGCATCCCCCTTGTCTCTCGCAGTTCCGTCTCTCGCGTTTCCGATCTCAGGCGACTGCGGCTTGGCGGGTGCCTGGTTCATCGCCAATTGTTTCTCGTCGAGCGGTGCGAAGCCTCGTTGCTCGGCGAACATCAACGCCAAGGCTGCCGCAACGGCCGCGATCGACCACACGATTGGACGCAATAAACGTCGTCGATCGAACGGAGCCGCAATTGAAGCCGCAGTCGCAATCGGAACGGCACGTTCGACGATCGGAGCGGGTGCCGCAGGAGCAGGCAACGGCGTTGGTCCGTTCGAAACACTTTTCGTCGCTTCATCAGGTTGAACGCCGGCGGCAACGCCTCGTAGTCCATCTTCGCCCCGTAAGACGCTCCGTTCGGCGTTGCGCAAGACCGCGGGAACGAATTCATCGCCGAGCGAAAACTTCGGTAGCGACTTCAGCCCCTCACGCAGGCCGCGCAGTTCCTCGAACAGCCGCCGTAAGTCGGGGCGATCGAGCAGCAGTTGCTCGGCTCGCAATCGCTCCTCGCGCGACAATTCGTCGTCGAGATAGGCGCTGATCAGTTCGTCGTCGGGAATCGAGGACATGGGGCGGAAGTCGTCAGTGGTCGGTTGTCGGTAGTGAATCGTTCCATCGAATCTCGTTCGTCGAGTCGTGACGCAAGGTCGCTTGCGGTATCACGAAGCTCTGCATGTCGTCACTCCATTTGCATCGCGGTCTTTAAGTGGTCTTTTAATTGCAATCTCGCTCGATGCAGGCGGCTGCGAACCGTGCCGACCGGCACATCGAGGATCTCGGATATTTGTTCGTAATCGCAACCATCGATCTCGCGCAGCACGACCACCACGCGGTAATCGTGCGGCAGCGCCGCCAACGCCGAGCGGACTTGGCAAGCTCGTTCTTCTCGCTCCAGTCCCTCGTTCGGGCCGTCGTCGCGGCCGAGAGGTTCGATTCCGCTCGACTCGCGAAACTGGTCGATCGAGGCGTGGGTTTTCTTACGTCGTGCCGAGCTGATAGCCGTGTTAAAGGCGATGCGGTAGAGCCACGTATAGAACGCACTTTCACGATGAAACGAGTTGAGTTTCACGAAAGCTTGCACAAACGCATCCTGCGCAGCATCGCGAGCGTCGTCCATCGAGCCGGTTACATGCACAAGTGCCGTATAAAGGCGATCTTGATACTTGGAAACCAATTGCCCGAATGAGGCCGAACGTCCGCTGAGAGCTTCGTCGATAAGTTGGTCATCAGTCACGTTTATTCACACACCGTTTCGACGCGGCGACGGACGCGGAAGTTCCACACGGCTCGGCTTTTCCGTTCGCTTCGGGTACCGCCGAGCCGAATCCGCCTCGGGATTTCGGCCCGATTGCCCTTGTGCTACGGACATCATCCCGAAGGGGAAGGGAAATGTCAAACACTTACCGGAGCATGAGTTAGGGAGTGGGCTTCGCTTGCGTTCGAGGCCAAGCGAAGCCTGCCGGACGCCGTTCGATGTACAGCCAGAGGCAAACCGCCAACCCCAATAGAACGATGCTGATATGTTGCGAAATACTGAGTTGAGTACCGAACATTCCCGGTTCGTCGATCCGAATTTCTTCCAACAGGAAGCGAGAAATCGGATGCACGGTAAGGAAAAGGGCAAACGTTTCCCCGTCGCGCCGACTTAGGGGAGTGAAGGCGAGGAGCAGCAAGGTCGCTAAGAAGGCATCGAATGAAGCATATAACTGTGCGGGATGGATCGGTCTGCTGTGTTCCAACAAGCCCGGCAAAGGCTCGATCGAATACTCGCCTCGATCGGTCGAGATTCGCACAGGAAGATGCCGCTCGGCATAACCGAAGTAGAGGGCCGTTCGAGCCTTTTCGACGCTGTCTACCGGATGACCGTCGATGCTCTTCACAACCTCGCCGACCTTAAGTCCCGCTCGCGCAGCGGAGGATTCGGGATCGACGACCGTGATCGTCGGCACGAGCATGGCGGATTCCTCCCCGCCCAGCGGACGACCAGCGACCATGAAGCCGAATGCGCGGCCTTGTTCCACTTGCCGAATATGCGGCGGCGTGCCGGCCGGAAACTCGACGGCCCAAGGGGCTTCGCAAACGTCGCCGAAGCAGCAGCCGTTGCAGAAGCAACCGATGCGACCGAACGCGAGGCCGAGCATCATGCCCGGTGCCGCCATATCGGCCAATGGCAATAGCGGAAGCTTGTGCTTACGGGCGAAGAAGAGGATCGCGCCGAGCGCGCCGATGAGGCCGCCGAAGACGACGAGGCCCCCTTCGGTCATGTTCAAGACCGCCCCGATCGTTTCTTGGAGCGAATCGCGCTGGAAGCTTTTCCAGTATTCGATGACGTAAAACGAACGAGCGCCGACCATGCCTGCCACGAAGATCCAAAGTGCGAGCGAGTAGATCAAGTCGGCCGGCATTCCCACGCGCGTTCCGCGATACACCGAGAGCGCGACACCGGCGATAATGCCGGTCAACAGCATCACGCCGTAGCCGCGCACGGCGATGCCGATCAACTCGCCCACTTCGTTGCGAAGCATGATCCGCGGCACGACGTAGATCAGCATCATTTCGATCAGCGCCATCACACCGAGCGAACTGACCAGTTCGGCGCTCCAGCCTTGCTTGCGCGAAAAGAGAATCGCGTAGACGACACACCAGACGGCCCAGAGAGCGGCGAAGATCCCGAAGCCGAAGAGTGGAACGCCGCCGATGGACGGGGGAATAACGAACAGCGTTTGTAGCATGAATATCCGCGTGTCGAGTCGATGACGCTATGGGCCGGAGCAGGTATTTTCGAGGCGTCGGCCTATGCCGACGGTTCGAACAGGCAATTGTCGATGAGTCGTGTCTTGCCGACGAAAGCGGCGATCAACGCAACACAGGGTCGATCCAGCGTGGCAGGTTCGCGGAGCGTCTCGGCATCGGCGACTACCGCGTATTGCACACGAATTGCCGGGGTTGCCGCAAGCTCGGTTTGCAGCACATCTCGAATTTTCCAAACATCGCGCTCGCCGGCCTTCGCAATCTGCTCGGCTTTCCGCAATGCCCGACTCAGCGACAACGCCTGCTGCCGCTCCTCGTTGCTGAGGTAAATATTCCGGCTGCTCATAGCCAAGCCGTCTGCTTCGCGCAGCGTCGGGCAGACTCGAATCTCGATCGGCAAATCGAAATCGCGCACGAGTTGCTTGATGACGAGCGTCTGCTGGAAATCTTTCCGACCGAAGAACGCAACGTCGGGCGCAGCCATATTGAACAGCTTCAAGACCACGGTTGCGACGCCGCGGAAATGGCCGGGCCGACACTCCCCCTCCAACGGCTCCGTAATGCCGTGCATTTCGACGAACGTCGCATGACCCGGGGGATAAACGACTTCGGTCGCCGGGGCGAAAATCAGATCCGCTCCATGTGCGGAGACCAGCGCGACGTCGGCCTCGAGCGTACGCGGATACTTGCTGAAGTCTTCCTTGGGGCCGAACTGCGTCGGGTTGACGAAGATCGTCACGATCGTGAAGCCGCATGTGCGTGCCGATTCATCGACGAGACTCACGTGGCCGGGATGCAAGGCTCCCATCGTCGGCACCAGCCCGATCGACCGGCCCGCGGCGCGCGCCTCTTGCACGGCGCGTCGCAAATCGGCGACGTCGTGAACGATGCGAGGTTGTTTGGTTTCAATCATCCGTTCGTTGCCGCCTATCGATTCGATTAACGAGACGCATCCAAAGCCGCGACGAATTCCAGCAACGCTCGTTCACGATCGGAAGTGTCTAAGTCGACCGTCGGCAAGAACTCAATTTCGAACGGCGAAGCTCGGCGAAGCGTTTCGACGGAAATCATAGGAAGTTCGTCTTTCGTTCGAAGCGACGCTAGTAGTTTCGGTTGCAACGACGTGCCGACATGCGTCGTTCCGAATGTCGACGCATCCGCGTCTTGGCAAACGGATTTCCATTCCGAGAGCAAGATCGCACGCTCTTTCTCTTCGAGCCGCCACGCCAGTTCCGCGACTTCCGCTATGATCCAACCGTCGTCGACGATCCACTTGTCGCCGGCCTCGGCGAGCGATGCGCGAATCGCGTCGATTCGTGCATGTAGAAATTTTATCGCGGCGCTTGCTCGCAGACCAGTCGCGTCCTGCGAACTGTCGGGCGCCATGAGTTCGGCGAATGCCGGCACGTCGGCAGCCGTGGCTTCGACGAGCTTCGCCGCTGCGCAGTCGGCGGCTTCCGCCGCGATTTGACTTCGGAAGCCGGGACTCATTCCGACGAAGGCCACGTAGTTCGGCGCAACGTCGAGGTGTCGCTGTAACTCCACGAACGTGCGATGGAGAATCGGATGGCTCGCCGTGGGGGCGACCTCGACGACTCCTTGCAGAACGAACTTGCGAAAGCTCAAGCGAGGATGCGGCACGACGAGCCGCGACGTTGCTTGAACGAGATCGTCGTAGATGAGCAGGTCGAGATCGAGCGTGCGTGGTCCCCAATGCGTTTCGCGCACGCGACCATGCTCGTTCTCGATGTGCTGGAGCACGTTCAGCAGCGCCGTCGGGGGGAGCGTCGTCTCTAAGAGTGCGGCACCGTTGAGAAACGGTTCTTGATACTCCGGTCCGCCGATCGGGCTCGTTTCGTACCAAGTGCTTCGCCGGACGACCCGAACGCCGTTGGTCGCATGCAGGGCTGCGAGCCCGCTATCGAGAGTTGCAGCGCGATCGCCGAGGTTCGAGCCCAAACTGACGATCGCCGTCGGCATCCGATTCGCTCGCGCTACGTGCTTCGTCGTCGTGAAGAAATTACGACGTCGTGAAAAAAGGCCCTGGAGTCATCGTCTTGAAAAAAAGACGTCGACTCAAGGGCCTATTTCATCGATGCGAGCAGGAATCCATTTGCAGTGAAGCACAAACCGCAGCGGAAAATAGTTGGGAGGGGCATCCAGGCCGCGACATAGTCGCCGAAATCGCTCCGTCAGTCACGCCCCCCAAACAATTTCGTACCGTTCCCCGAAGCCGTATCGTTCCCCGAAACTCGGAGTCGATCGCACCGCCTCGGCGAACTCGAAAGGTTTTGCTGACGAGCGAACGCCTGCCGCTGCGAATTCCCTGCAGAGCAGTGCGATGATATTTCGTCGGATTCGTCGCCCCTTTCGTTTCGCATCGATCCTTCGAAGCGAAGCCGCAAGGTTCGGGTGAATCAGCGAGGAAACTCGTCGTCGGCAAATGGTCAAGATGTCGAACTTAGTCAGCTATGAGTTTCCGATCGTGAGATCAGCTACCCGTAGATGAAGAGGGTATTGTGGTGGCGGTCGGTCGCTTGTCAAGCTTGCTAATAATAAAAAACTATTCGGTAGTTCGGTGAAGAATGCTTGCAATTTTCGAGAGCTTCGCTCCGCTCCGTAAATTGCGAACGGGCGTGCGCGCGACCTCGCCGAAGACGTTCGCCTATGAGAAAAAAATAAGCTAGAAAGTGCGGCGATGTTTTAACGCCGGAAGCTGGGCGCGCACTTCTTCAAGCCGCGTACGCGAGATCACGGCCGACGCGATTCCTTCTTCGTCCTCGGCCTGCGCCAGCACGACTCCCCAAGGATCGACGATCATCGAATGTCCGTAGGTCTCCAGGGCCGCATGCTTTCCAGTCTGATTCGAGGCGATGAGAAAACACTGGTTTTCCAGGGCTCGCACGCGGCAAAGCAACTCCCAATGATCGCGCCCCGTCGTCTTCGTAAACGCCGCCGGCACCACGATCAGCTCCGCCGCCGCGTCGGCGAATCGCCGAAAAAGTTCCGGGAACCGAAGGTCGTAGCAGATCGCCAGCGCGCTACGAATCGAATGTTCGTCCGCCGCCGACTGGGCTTCGTCGCGGTGCTTGGCGGGAATCGCAAAGTCGCGCACGACCACGTCTTCGCCCGGCGCGAGCCAAGAGGTTTCGCAATAGGTGAGACGGCCCGGCAGATCGACGTCGAAGAGGTGCAGCTTGCGATAACGAGCAATGCATTCGCCGGTCGCATCGAAGGTGAGGCTCGTGTTATAAGCGCGGGCGGCGTCGGGCGAGCGCTCGCAAAACGTACCGCCGACCAGCACGATGCGGAGCTCACGCGCAAGCTCGGCGAGCCACGTCGAGGTCGGGCCGGGAATGTCTTCCGCTTCGGCAAGCATGCTCCGACGATCGCCGAGGGAATTGAAATACTCCGGCAACACGACGATCCGTGCGCCGGCTTCGACCGCTTGCCGAACCAACGACTCCGCCTTTGCATAGTTCGCCGGTTTCGATTCTCCGGAGTTCATCTGAACGGCGGCGACGATGAGATCGGATTGCATAGTGAAATAGAAAAAGAGTGGCGGTCGGACTCGAAGGTCGGTCGAAGCGAGCAACTAGAAAGCCAAGCAACTAGCAGGCAACGATTCTATTTTAGAATGACTTGATGCAAGCCGTCGACCCATCGGTGCGGAGAAAGCCGGCTGCCGATGCATAGCTTTCCGGAAAACGACACGGCCCCCGATTTTCATCGGAGGCCGTGTGCATTGGAAGCGAGCTTTCGTAACGTCGAATTTCGGCGTTAGGTTTTCGGCACCGGAGGAGCCGTCACGGCGGCAGGGCTGAGCTTCGCGGCGAACATGTCGCGCAGCTGCTTCGCCAAGACGTCTTGCGGTGCGAGTTTCAAGCCTTTGTCGAGTTCTCGAACGGCCTCTTTCGGAAACCCGAGGAAGCCGTAGTGGTAGCCGAGCAGAAATTGCATCGCCGGCGATTCGGTTTTCTCCGAGGCGGCTTCCAGAGCACGAAGCTGGTTCGTGTAGTCCTGGATGTTGCCGTAGAGTTCGCGATAGTTGCCGACGACGGCGTTCCACTTGTCTTGCGGAACCCCTTGCAGCGCGGCTTGCAAAGCGCCCGCCGCTTCATCGTACTTCCCGGTTGCGAACAAGCCTTGGCTCATCATCATGACGAGCGTGGCGTTGTTCGGATCATCGACTAAAGCATGTTGCCAATCACGGACGGCAGCTTCGTAGTTGCCGGTGCGGAAATCGTTTTCCCCTTGAGCCGCGAAGTCGCCGACGCCTGCTGCGAGAGTCGGAGCGGTCGCTTGTACCGGCACGGCTTGGTTGCCCGCTATGGGTGCGTAGTTGGCATAGGATCCGTTGCCGTACCCATAGTTATTGCCGTAGCCATACCCATTCCCATAACCGCCGTACCCACCATAGCCACCGTATCCGTATCCACCATAACCGCCGTAGCCGTAACCCAGCAGCGGACGGATGCCGTAGATCGCGCTCGAGAGCAAATAGCCCCACGGATTGCCGTAGCCATAGCCGTAGTAGCCGCCATATCCACCGTAGCCTAAGCCATAACCGCCTAAGCCATATCCATAACCACCACGACCATATCCGCCGCCATAGCCGTAACGGTTGTAGCCGTAGTTGCCGTATCCATAGCGATTGCCGCCGCCGTAGTTTCCATAGCTGCCGTAGTTGCCGCCGTGTCGGTAGCCGTTGTTGTAACCGTTGCCTCCATAGCCGTTACCGCCGTAGCCACCCGTGCCGGTTCCATGTCGATAGCCCCCGGCAAAAGCGGCTCCGTTCTGCGAACCGGTTCCGACGGCATGCCGAGCATGAAAGCTCGCGCCGTTGGAAAAATTCGCTCCGCCGATGCTGCCCGAGGTTCGTTGCACTCCACCGCCGTGGTTGTGCATGCCCGAGCCGTTCATGCCCGAGGCATGTCGCGTAGCGAAATTAGAACCTCCGCCGTTGACTCCACCTCCACGCTGGCCGCCGCCGTTGCCGGAGAAACCCGACGCGCCGAGCGAGGTGCCGACGTGATGTCGCGAATTGAACGACTGCCCGCCGCCGGAGTTGTGATGACCGCCGCCGAACGACTGCGCGCCGAACGATTGTCGGCCTAGCGAACTGCCTCCGAACGAGCTGCCGCCGTAAGAACGGCTTCCGCTGCTGCCGTGGTGCATGCTTCCGCTGAAGCTTTGGCTTCCACCGGAGCTATGGTGGCCGCCGCTATAGCCACCGCTGTGATGACCCCCGCTGAAGCCGCTGCTGTGATGTCCTCCCCCGCCGCCTCCATGATGCCCACCTCCGCCGCCGCCGTGATGTCCGCCGCCTCCTCCACCATGACCATGAGCGGCCAGTGCGCCTGGCACCATCATCAACGCCGTTGCGATGGCAACGGCCGATCCGAACCATGTATTTCGCATATCGCTTCCCCTAGCAATTGAGGAATGAAGCATCGGAGCACGGCGAGGCGCTGTGCCGGTCGACTCGTCGAGTCGGCGTACCTTCTCATCATGAGCGGTAAGACGCAGTGCTGATTTCCGAATTCACTTCATCCCGAACCATTGCCCGGTCCCCTTACTAGATAATACGCGCAATTGACGGCGCTTGTTCGAGATATCCGTTTCGTAATTCCTTACAAGCATTAAGGAAATGCTAAGCCTGGGCTCGTTCTGTCACAGTTTGTGCATTGCAAGGCTTAGCCGCTCTGTTCAAGGAACGAGCACGCCCTACTTCTTGCGTAGATTTCGCATTCACACGGCAAGGCACGCGACGGCGGTTTTCCGTAGTCGAACAAATCGCAGAGTTGCGGCGTGTGAAGATCTACCGCCGCTGGGTTACTTTGCCGTTGCGGGCGGCGGGGCTTCGATCGAGGCCGTGATCGGCGGCTTGCTCAACACGAAACGGAAGAGCACTCCGGTTCGTTCGTCGAAGTATTTATACGACGCGGCGAAGAAGACCACGTAACGGTTGTAGGTTTTCACGTCGACGATCTTCAGCGCTTCGTCACGCTTCGACACTAAGCCCTCGAACCATTGCCGCAGCGTCTTGCGATAGTCGTGGCAAGAAGTGTGCGTTACGCGGAAGCCCGCCTTCTCGAACTCCTTCGAGAGTTCGGGATACGAAGCCGGTACGTGGCCCGGAAAGAAAAGCTGCGCCACGGTAATCGCCGCCGGGAGCTTGGGCGTGAGCCGGCAGAAGAAGTGCAACACGAATTTGCCGCCGGGCTTCAGCGCATCGAACAGCTTCTTCAGCACGATCGGATTCTCTTGCGGGCGGACTGCTTCCCAGGCGCCGATGCTGTAGATCTTATCGTAGTATTCGCGCGGATACTGCGTGGTCACGAAGTTTTCGAGCAACACGCGATAGCCGTAGTTCTCTTGAATGAACGCGAGCTGCTCCTTCGAGAGGGTGTAGCCTGTCAGGCCTTCGCGGTCGCCGGTGTGTCGCTCGATATGGCGGAGCATCGAGGCCCAACCGCAGCCGAGCTCGGCGATCTTCTCGCCGGGCTTAGGGTCGAGCAGTTTCAGAATGTGGTTGGCTTTGTTCGTCTGCGCTTCGATCAGAGTCTCGTCGCCGCGCAGGTGGTCGGCGCAGGTGTAGAACATGAACTTCGGATCGAGAAAGAGCTTGTAGAACTCATTCGAGACGTCGTAGTGTTCCTCGATGCCGAGCGCCGCGTCTTGGAATTGCTTGCCGCGTAGAATAAGTCGGCGCAGAAACGATGGCGGCCAAGCTTCGCGAATCCAACGCCTTGCGGACGATTCCGGACCCGTGATGAATCGCCACACGCGCTCTTCATCGAGCCGCTCGGGATTGTGAATCAAGTAGTTGAGAACGCCGTAGCCGGTGCCGTAGATCAGCGTATCGAAGAAAAAACGAAGAGCGCGCATCGTGCTAGGTTACCGATGGATGAGGTCTATGGGATGTGTCACTTCGATTGGAATAATTCGCTCTGCACCAACTCATGCACGATCGATCGCAAGCCGTAACCGCTTTTCGCGGCGGCTTGCACGATGCGCTCGATGGCCGGCTGATCCAAGCCGGTTGCCGGAGCGCCCGTGGAATAGGTGACGAGATGACGCGTGATGCCTTGCGCCAATCGCTCGGGCTGTGCAATGAGCATCTTGCGTAATTCGCCGATGTCGGCGAAGGGGCGACCGTCCGGAGTTTGGCCGCTGCAATCTACCGGAAGGCCGTCGCGCCACGTTGGGAGTCCTTGGCGTTTTTGGTATGGCAGCGCCATCACCTCGGCGTCGATCTCGCGGTACTTCGTGCGATAGCCTCCGGCGACGTCGAAGCTTTCGAGCGCGAATCCGTAGGGATCGAATTTCGCATGGCAAGCCGCGCAGGAGCCCGTTCCTCGATGCAGCGTCAATTGTTCGCGCAATGTCTTCGCGCCGCGCACGTCGGGCTCGATCGGATTGATATTCGGCGGCGGAGGCGGAATCGGCGTACCGAGCAATCGCTCGGCGACCCACACGCCGCGCTTGACCGGCGACGTGTTCGTGCCGTTGGCCGTTACCTTCAATACCGAGGGCTGCGTCCACAGCCCTCCGAACGGCGACGACGCGGGCAACGCCACTTGGCGAAGCTGATGACCTTGCACGGGGGGCAAACTGTAATGCTTGGCGAGGGCTTCATTCACGAGCACCCACGGCGAATCGACGAAGTAAGTCACGCTGAGATTTTCATCGATCAACCGGCGAAAGTAAGCTTGTGTTTCCAGAATGCTCGAAGGCTTGAGCAGGTTGTTCTTCCCGTACTCGGGATAGAGATTGGCATCGGGCGAAGTGTCGTCGATCGCTCGCAAGCCGAGCCATTGATTCAGGAAGTCGTTCACGAATCGCGACGACTTCGGATCATGGAGCAGACGCTCGGTTTGCTCGCGCAGCACTTGCGGATCGCGAAGCTTGCCCGCTCCTGCGAGTTCGAGCAGCTTGTCGTCGGGCGTCGAGTTCCAAAGGAAATACGACAACCGCGAAGCAAGCGCAAAGTCGTCGAGGCGGCCGGGTTGTTCGATCACGCAGAAAAACTCGGGCGACGTCATCAACGCGGAAACTTGATCGAGAAACACGCGATCGAGCGTGATGCCGTCGTCGAGTTGCTTCGCAAGCGTGTCGACGATCGCCGTCAGCTCCGAGTCCGTCAGCGGGCGACGAAAGAAACGCGCGCCGATTCGCTGGAAGGTCGTTTTCATCACGGCTAGAAACTGCTCGCGGTCGATCGATTTCGCCTGTAAATGTTTCGGGCCGGTCGCATTCGCGATGACTTTACGCTGCGCGCGCAACTCTTCGATCAACGCCGGCGGGAAATCGGCGGTCAACCAGAGATCGCCGGCGAGCGGTAATGTCGGTTGTTCGACATCGATGTATTGCAGTGCCAAGCCCGGGCCTTTGCATTGCGACGCCTGCGAATTCTTCGGCACCTGAACGCCGAGCCCGAACGGGATAACACGGAGTGCATCGCCGACCGGGGAGCGATCGTTCAAATCGCGGGTGCGCAAATAGACCTCGGTTTCGATCACGGCCGGTTTTCCCGGCGGCGCTTCCAAGATCGTGAGCAGATCGATGATCTGAGGATACGCACCGGTGTGACCCGCATAGACGCCGAACGCCATCGGCTTATCGGTCTGATAGCCGTAGACCGCGATGCGCAGCTTGTGCATGCCGGGGCGCGAGGCGGAGAAGCCGCGGTTCGGGCCGGAAGCCGTGTCGGAATTGAACGAGACTTTCCAGCCGTCGTCGAGTTCGAGAATGTGCCCTTTCGACTGTTCGCTTTCGCGCGCCACGGAACGAACCACCGCCTGCATGTGCGGCGGATCGGTCGGCTTCGGAGCTTTCGGGACGTATTTCAACATCCAACTTAAAACATCGTCGGTCATCTTCAGATAACCGGCCGCTCCGGAAGCCGAAAGGGGGAGCGCGGTGCTCACTTTATCGAACCCATCGGTTCGGCCGTCTTCCGGAAGATTCAACCCGACGGTCGGCCGGACGCCGAACAGGTCGTAGATCGTGTTTGCATATTCCGTGCGGCTCAGGCGGCGAAGCTTGCTTCGTCCTTCCGTCGCTTGTTTCGCGACGAGCAGCGTCGTGAAGTCGCCGCGGATCCAGTCGACGATCGCTTTGCGTTCCGCCGCGGTAAGCGGCGTTTCGCCATCGGGGGGCATGGCGCCCGACTCGATCTGGCCGAGCACGCGAAACCAAAGTTGTCGCTCTTCGGCCAGTTGCTCGAGCGAGCGAGGAGCGTCGAGACGGAGCTTCGCTTCCGCGACCTTGTCGCCGTGGCACTTCGCGCAATGCGCTTGCAAGACGGAGTGAACGCCTGCGCGAAACGAAGTCGCCGCATCCTCGGCCCTTGCGACGACAGAATCGGCAACGATGAAGCAAAACAGAATCAGAACACGATGCATGCCGACGACTCTCCGGACGGAATTAACTACGAAAACAAGATATGAGCATTGCGCTGTTCGACGTTTCGGCGCAGCGGTTAGATCAAGCCGTCGATCGTCCCCGAGCCCGAGCCGAATTTGTCGGCCTCGACGCCGAACTTTTGCAGCATGCTGACAAACAGCTTTCCGAGCGGCGTGTTGTGCTTCACGTCGCCGGCGATGTGGCGACCGTGTTTGTACTTGCCCCCGGCGAGCAAGATCGGCAAGTTGCTTGTGCCGTGGCCGCTGGCATCGCCCAGGTTGCTGCCGATGAGCACCTGCGTATTGTCCAGCAGCGTGCCCGACTCTTCTTTCGTATTGCGTAGCGAGAGGAGGAAATCGCGGAACGCTTCGCATTCGGTTCGTTCGATGATCCGCAGTTGTTCGATCTTCGCCGGATTGCGGCCGTGGTGCGAGAGGCCGTGATGGTCTTCGCTCACGCCGGAGATCGGCGGCTTCAGATCCATGCCGCGAATGAAGATCGAAACGACGCGCGTCGAGTCGGTTTGCAGCGCGAGCTTAGCGAGGCCGAACATAAGGCGTGCGCGGCCGATCGTGTCGGCGCGGTCGATCGCATCGGAAGGGGCCGGATCGGCGACTTTGGGTTTCGGCCGGACGACCCAGGCCTCGTCGGCCAGCAATTGCCGCTCCATATCGCGCACGGCCTCGGCGTAGTCGGTAACTTGTTGCTGATCGCGATTGCTGAGCTTCGGTTTGAGCGCCTCGAAGCGATCGCCCATCCGATCGAGAATGCTCTGCCCTCGCTTGAGCCGAGCGAGTTCGTTCTCGACATCCTTCGCGTTGCCCGCCAAGAACATGCGCGCGAAGATTTCCGAGGGCTTGTGCAAGGCCGGAACGGCGGCGCCGCTGGTCGTGTAGGTGAGCGAGCTACCTCCTTCGATCGTCGCCAGCGACAGGAGCGGAAACCGCGTGGCGTTGCCCACATGCTTTGCGGCCAGATAATCGAGCGAGACGGTGTTCCGGAATCCACCGGCGGTCGGATGCTTGGCGCTCGTGAGGAAGCATGCCTCCGAGGCGTGGTCGCCGCCGATGTCGGGATGCGAAATTCCGGAGAACACGGTGAAGTTGTTCCGCAGATCGCCGAGCACCTTCAAATATTCGCTCGGTTCGTAACCCGTGCCGGAAGTCTTGGGAAAAAACGACTCGCCGTACAAGCCGAAGCCGGTGCAAATGCTCACGATCCGTTGCGGCGGTGCCGTTTCGCCCGCAGCGCACAAACTTTCCAACCAAGGCAGCGTCAGCAGCGCCGAACCAGCCTGCAGAAATTGCCGGCGCGAAGGTTGAATCGGAGCGCGGAATGTCGAGTCGAACATGCAAAGACCTTAGCGGGCGGAAACTCAAGGGAGCGATCGTCGCACGATGCGGGCAACGATGTGGTGAAAGTATAATCTAGCAGCAGCGAAACGTCGAAAGTATATGCGAAACCGAACCCAAAGTAGCAGGCACGTTCCACGTGCCGTCCGCCACTTGCGTCGTTCGGAGATGGAGTCGGATCGGGTTGTTTCGAGTCCGCCGTGGCTACGGCACGTGGAACGTGCCTGCTACTTTTCTCAGTCCGCAACGAACTCGTAATTGAGCCCACGAGATTGGGTAAGTGCCTTCGTATTTCAGAAGACTCAAAGCATGGTGATCGAATACAATCAGCTGTGGATCGACGGTACTTTATTCGGACGATCGTGGAACCAGGCGAATATCGACAATGGCAAATCAATCGATCGGCGTCGGTGATCGCGCTCCGAGTTTCACCGTCGAAACTCACGACGGTCGCCGCTTCTCGCTAGCCGATTTCGTCGGCAAGCAGGTGGTCGTCGTCTATTTCTATCCCAAAGATGGGACGAAGATCTGCACGGCCGAAGCGTGTGCATTTCGAGACTCGTTCGAAGATTTTACGAAGGCGGGAGCCGCCGTGATCGGCATCAGCGCCGACACGCTGGAGCGGCACCGCGAGTTCGCGGCGAAAGAGCGATTGCCGTTTACGCTCGTCAGCGATGCCGACGGCAAACTTCGCAAGCTGTTCGGCGTGCCGACCACGCTGTGGCTCATTCCCGGCCGCGTGACGTACGTGATCGATCGTCACGGCGTCGTGCGCCACGTCTTTAATTCGCTATTCACTTCCGACAAGCACGTCGCCGAAGCGTTGGCGATCGTCAAACAGCTCGAACTGGAAAAATAGAGCGAGAGTCGGGCCGTCGTCGGATTCTACTTCTTGCGCGCGATCACGCGATGGTAGTGCAGCAGCACTTCTCGATTCACGACGCGCTTCACCCCTTCGACCAAGCAGCGCGGTTCGTTGTCTTCCTGGCCGAGCCGCATGATTTCGGGAAGCGGAGTTCCCGGCGGAACGGTAAACGTCGATTGCTGGATGATCTGATTTCCGGCATCGAGCTCCGGCACGATGAAGTGGCAGGTCGCACCGAACGTCAGCATGCGCGCGGCATACGCATCGTGATACGGACGAATGCCCTTGAAGCTCGGCAGCAAGCCGTGGTGTAAGTTGATGATCCGGCCGCCAGCATATTTCCAGCAACTGGCAGCGGGAAGGATGCGCATGTAGCGCGCCAGAATGATGTAATCGATGTCGTGTTCGTCGCAAAGCTCGATCATTCGATCGTCGTCGGCGAGCCCTTTGTCGTCGCCGATCGATTCCCACGGGACATCGAACTGTTCGGCCAACGCGCGGCAATTCGGACGATTGCCGATCATCAACGCCGCTTCGGCCCGAATCTCGCCGTCGCGAATCGCACGCAACAGCGCGAGAGGCGGCTCCTGGCGATACGTGGCGCAGATCGCGATCCTCGGCCGCGACGGTCGAAGATCGGGCGACCAAACGCGAACCGAAAGCCCTTTCTCGCGGCCGATCTCCGTCAGGGCATTGCGCAGGGCCGGAAAATCGGCGACTTCCATTTGTGCCCGACAGAGCATCGCGAAGACCCGTTCTTCGTCGTGGTCGTACATCTGAATCTCGGCGATGTTCGCCCCTTGATCCGTGACGAAGTGGATGATCGGATCGGCGAGCCCTTTGTGGTCGGGCCCGACGGCGGTAACGACGATCTGCATCATGGAACGGCAAGTCCTAGAACGGAAACGGAGCGATCTAACGGAAGCGCAGGCGGCACGACACCGGAAGGTATAGACGATAGCAAAAGCCGGTCGGCTTTGTCTTTGCCTCGCGGAGTGTTGGGTAATCCTACCTCGAATTCGGTCGCACAGGCTCGATCTTCGAGTCTGAGTTTGCTGCCGATTGAATCGCTGTAAGTTGCTGTAGGCGTAGTGATTTAGATGCAATCTTGCTGAGTAGTAGCTTTAGCTCTCAGGTGGACACTCGCCACGGCGCCTAAGATACGGACGAATCGGTTGCCCGTAACGTTAGGCGGATGCCGTTGAGATTGTCGTTTGTTTCAGTCGCAACGCATTTGCTGGTATGTACTTGGGGCGATCGCATGCGAGGCGGCGCAAACCCCATATCGGGTCGACTGGTGTTGACTTAAAGCCTCTACTTGTCAAGATGGGTGCTTCTAGCAAATGTGGAAGCACTTTCGGGAATGTGCCCCCAATCGGCCGCGAAACGGCGAAGGATTGCCGGCGGCCACGCGCTCCCACACGAATGCCACCGCATCGGGGCAGGTTCGTGTACGCGCGGAAGAGTCCGAAACAGGGAAAGTAATCAATGATCCAAAATTCGGAACACGTGCTCACCAAGATGTACTCCGCAGAGACGGCTGCCGCGGAAGTGCCGACCGGTACGATCACGGCAGACTCTCCGAACGACGCTCGTTGGCATGCCCGACTCGACGCCGGCGGCCGACTACCGAAGCCGGCTTCGGTTCGCACGAAGTCGATCATGTGGGACTACACGCTCTCGTTCATCGTGTTTCACGCCGTCTCGTTGCTCGCGTTCTTTCCCTACTTTTTCAGTTGGACGGGCGTCGCGCTCGCCGTCGCCGGGATGTACGTCTTCGGCACGCTCGGCATCAACCTTTGCTTTCATCGTTTGCTCACGCATCAAGGCCTGATCGTTCCGAAGTGGCTGGAGCATACGCTCGCGATTTTGGGTGTTTGTTGCGTACAAGATACGCCGGCCAAATGGGTCGCGATCCATCGCTTGCACCACCAACATTCCGATGAACAACCCGATCCGCATAGCCCGCTCGTCAATCTCTTTTGGGGCCACATGGGCTGGCTGCTCGTCGACAATGTGCAGATCAACAATCTGAACCACTATGAAAAGTATGCCCGCGACGTATTGAAAGACCCGTTCTATTTCGCGCTGGAGCGCAAGCTGATGTGGGTCTGGGTCAACATCGCCAGTTGGGGCGTCTTCTTTTTGGGTGGCTTTCTCGTTGAATATGCCCTGTCGCGTAATGTTTCTTCGGCCGTGCAGTTCGGCTGGAGCGTGTTGATCTGGGGGGCATTCGTTCGAACGGTCCTTGTCTGGCATGTTACTTGGAGCGTCAATTCGCTGGCGCATGTTTGGGGGTATCGCAACTACGAGACCGATGAAAATAGCCGCAACAATTGGTTCGTCGGCCTTGTCAGCAACGGCGAAGGGTGGCACAACAATCACCATGCCGATCAGCGCAGTGCGAAGCATGGGCACAAGTGGTGGGAGCTCGACGTCACTTGGTTGACCATCAAGTTCCTCTCGGCGGTCGGGCTCGCGAAGAGTGTGGTCGAGCCGAGCCACCGATTGGATAACGTCAAACTAAGCAACACGTCCTCCTAACGACGGTGCGGAAGAGAGCGGACGGACAAGCCCAAGCATGAGCGCCGAAGCAAGCGTAGTTATTACCGGCCTCGGCGTCGTTTCTCCGCTCGGCATCGGCTATCAAGCCTCCTGGGACGCCCTACTTGCCGGCCGAACCGGGTTGCGCCGCATTACGGAATTCGATCCCGTCAATCTTCGCTCGAAGCTTGCCGGCGAGATCGTAGACTTCGATCCGGCCGAGTTCGTAAAGCCCCGTAAATCGCTCAAGGTGATGGCCCGCGATGCGCAACTCACGATCGCAGCTGCGGGCATGGCTCGCGAGCATGCGAACCTCGGCGCCGACGATGTCGATCCCGATCGCTTCGGAGTTTTGTTCGGCGGCGGTGTGATTCGTTCGCCGCTTGCGGAAGTCGCGGGACCGTATGCCGCTTGCACCGACGACCAGGGCTACGACTTCTCGCGCTGGGGCACCGACGGGCTCGCCACTTGTTTCCCGCTCGGCATGCTCAAGCTCTTGCCGAACATGTTGGCATGCCATATTTCGATCATGCACGATGCGCGTGGCCCGAACAACACGATCTGCCAAGGCAACGCCTCGGGGCTTGTGGCGATCGGCGAAGCGATGCGCGTCATTCAGCGCGGGCAAGCCGACGTAATGATCGGCGGCGGAGCATCGTCGCGGGCCAATGCCTACGACTTAGTCCGCTTGCAGCTCACCGAAGAGGTGACGGACTGCGATGATCCCGAACGAGCCTGCCGTCCGTTCGATATCGACCGCAACGGGCAACTGATGGGGGAAGGGGCCGCCGCGCTCTTGCTGGAAAATCGAGTGCATGCCGAACAACGCGGCGCACCGATTCTCGCCGAAGTACTCGGCGTAGGCACCGCCGGAGAAGCGGTCACCCCGAGCCGACCTTTCGACGGCACGAGCATTCGCGCCGCGGTTCGACGGGCGCTTAATGACGCAAAGCTGAGTCCGCAAGAGATCGGCTTCGTCGTCGCGCATGGGCTCGCAACGCGCGCCGGAGATTTCATCGAAGCGACGGCTTTGGCCGAAGTGCTTCCCGGTCGACCGGTGTTGGGAATGAAAGGCTATATGGGCGGCCTCGGCCCGGCCGATGGAGCCGTCGAAGCAGCCGTGGCGGTCCTCGCGCTCGACCACGGGCACGTGCCGCCGACGCTGCATTGCGATCGGCCCGACCCGAGTTGCCCTATTTCAGTCATCCACGGCCGGCCCCTGACGACATTCGCCCGAACCTGCGTCTTGGTGACCTACACGCTCGCGGGCCAAGCCGCGGCCTTGGTCCTCGCGAAACGGTAAACGCTGTTCAATGAGCGGCCACTTTGCTACCTTGGCCCGGTTGCGAACTCTGGTGCCGATGCGCGTGTCGTTCTCATTTGGTTGACCACCGGAACTCCGAGCCGACGATGTCCGACTCTACGATGCCCTCTTCCATGCCGCATAACTCGATGTTGCCGGTCACGCTCGCCAACGGTGCCGCCGTGGCGCCGCCGTTCGATCCTCGCCGACCTCGCCCGACGTTGGCCGAAGGACAATCGCTTTGCGATCATTGTTCGGCGAAGTGCTGCAAGTATTTCGCGTGGCCGATCGAGCGGCCGACCGAACGTGGCGACTTCGACTACGTTCGCTGGGCGATGCTGCACACGCAGACCACGTTCTTCGTCGAAGACGACGACTGGTATGTTCTCGTCCACACGACCTGTAAGCATTTGCAGCACGACAATCGTTGCGGCATTTATGAAACGCGCCCGGAAATCTGCCGTACCTACTCGACGAACGATTGCGAGTTCGACGACCATTACGTTTACGAAAAGTATTTCGAGACCCCCGAGCAGGTCGACGAATACATGGAAGTCGTCGTGCCGGATAAGAGTCGCAAGTCGATTCGCAGCCGCAAGCCGGCGCTGTTGCCGATTCTGGGTTGAGTGAACTGCTGTTGATTAGGCCTTCTTGCCTTTCCTATTTTCGGTCGGTGTATTTTGAGCGACGTGAAACGAATCGAGCCTCGAACGCTGAAAGGCTTTCGCGACTATCTGCCCGAGGCGATGATTCCGCGTGAACGGCTGATCGAAACGGCGCGCCGTGTCTATCGTTCTTACGGCTTCTCGCCGATCGACACTCCGGCGCTTGAGTATTTGGAAATCCTCACGGGCAAGGGGAGCGAAGAGACCGACAAGCAACTTTATAAGTTTCAAGACCACGGCGATCGCTGGGTCGGCCTGCGTTTCGACCTGACGGTTCCGCTCGCGCGCTTCGCCGCTCAGCACATCAACGTGCTCGGCACGCCATGGAAGCGGTATCATATCGCTTCGGTCTGGCGCGGCGAGAATACGCAAGCCGGCCGATTCCGCGAGTTCATGCAATGCGACTTCGACACGATCGGCACCTTGTCGCCGACGGCCGATATCGAAACGGCGCTCGTCATCAACGACTTATTTCTCGCGCTCGGCTTCGACGACTTCACGATCCGCCTGAACAATCGCTTGCTTCTCAACGGTCTGCTCGAAAAGCTCGGGCTCGCCGACCGCTCGGTGCCGGTCCTTCGCGCGCTCGATAAACTCGCGAAGATCGGCCCGGAGAAGGTTATAGAAGAGATGGCAACCACGGCCGGTGCCGGTGCCGAGCAAGCTCGCGACGTTCTCAAGTTCGCCGGTCTCGAAGGCTCGAACGACGAAGTGTTGCGGCAAGTCGACCCGCTGGTTCGCGGTAGTGAAAAAGGGGAGGCCGGCGTTCAGAAACTGCGCGACCTGCTCGCCGCGGCGACCGCTGCCGGAGTCGTCGAGAAACGCTTAAAGCTCGATGTCTCGATCGCGCGCGGTCTCGATTACTACACCGGCGTGATCTTCGAGACCTTTCTCGGCGCGCTGCCGAAGATCGGTAGCGTCTGCTCCGGCGGGCGTTACGACAACCTCGCCGATCTGTATACGAAGCAAGAGTTGCCCGGCGTCGGCGCTTCCTTGGGTCTCGATCGGTTGCTGGAAGCGATGCACCAGTTGAATCTCATCGAAAAGGTCTCGACCCCGGCCCCGGTCTTCATCGTCTATTTCGTAGAGAACCGACTGCATGACTATCTGAAGCTCGCGGCTCGCATCCGCGCTGCGGGGATCGGCTGCGAGGTCTACCCGGAAGCGAAGAAGATCGGCAAGCAGCTTCAATATGCCGACAAGCGGGGTTTTCGCTTGGCAGTGGTCGCCGGCGACGATGAGTTCGCTTCCGGCGATGTGAAGATCAAAGATCTCAAGTCGGGCGAGAGCGCAACGGTCAAGCTCGCCGGCGACGACTTCTTGTCGAAGTTGAGTTCGCTGCTCGCTGCGCCTTAGATTTCGTCCCGAAGTCGTCGTAGCTCGGGGTGGTTCGCTCGATGTCGAAACGCTCGAATCACTACGAAGCGGCGTTCGAGGAATACTTGCGGACTAAGCGTGCGCCGTACGTCGCGATCGACGAGTCTCGCCGCAGTCTGATCCCGTTCGACTTGCCCGAAGATGCCGCCGGCTCGTTGAAAAGCCTGGATTTTCTGGTCACGTCGTCGCTCGGCATCACTTGGCTCGCCGATGTGAAAGGCCGCCGGTTTCCTTCCGGCGCTCAAAAGCGCTTCTGGAAGAATTGGTCGACGCGCGACGATATCGTGAGCATGAATCGTTGGCAAAATCTCTTCGGCGGGCGCTTCCAGAGTCTATTCGTCTTTGCGTACAATATCGTAGGTGAATCGTCTCCGCTTCCTGCCGAGCAACTGTTCGAGTTTCGCGACGCGAGGTATGCTTTCCTCGGCGTTCGCTTAGAACATTACTCGGCTTACGCGAAGTTGATTTCGCCGAAATGGGAAACCTTAGCGATGCCGACCGCGGAGTTTCGCCGCTGGGCTCAGCCGATGGACGATTTGTTGTAGAGTGCGGCCGACAGGAAGCACGTAGCGTACCTCAGGAAACAACTCGATGGTTCCGACTCGAAACACCGACGATCGTTTCTTCCGACGCGGCTTTGTCGCTCGCATCGCGGCGTCGTTCGTCGTCCTACTCGCGATCACATTTCAGACGAATCCGGCACTTGCTCAGCGGGGCAAGCCGGCGCCGGAGCCCGAGCAGGTTATCAAGAGCTATACGCTGCCGTACTTTTTCAGCGGCGTGGCGGTGTTGCTGGTCGTGATCCCGCTCTGCTTGCCTACGCTTCGCCTGTGGGAAATTCCCAAAGACGAAGACGACTAAGCCTTTTACTTTCACGAGACGCGCGTCTTAAGCGGCGCGCCTACCGTACTGCGGTTCGCTTGCGATTTCGCGGTCGCCCCGCTACCGAGGCTCGCTGCTCTTCGCGCCGTCGTGAATGCGCAAAAAGTTTGGACCGCTTAAGCCGGTCTTCGACGTCGACGGTGCCGATGTCGGCTTGATCGTGCGACCGAAATACGCGCCGATCTGTTGCACGACCGTTCGCTGCTCGTCGATCGTGAGTTCCGGGAAGATCGGCAGGGCCAAAGTTTCGGTCGCGGCCCGTTCCGTCTGCGGCAGGCTGCCGAGCTTGCAGCCGAGGTAAGCGAAGCAGGTTTGCTGATGAAGCGGAACCGGATAATAGATCTCGGTTCCGACTTTACGTTCGGCCAAATACGCCCGGAGCGCATCACGGTTTCCGCCGCGAACGCGCACGATGTACTGATTCCAAACATGGCGGCGTTCCGCTTGCACGACAGGTAGGTCGAGCACTTCGGTGAGGCCTGCCTGCGTGAACGCTTCCGTATAGCGTTGGGCTCGTTCTTGGCGCGCTTCCGTCCAAGTATCCAAGTGCGGCAGCTTGATGTTCAGTACCGCGGCTTGCAACGAATCGAGCCGGCTGTTGATGCCGATGAGTTGATGATAGTAACGGGGCTGCATGCCATGACCGCGCAGCAGGCGAAGCTTGTCGGCCAAGGCATCGTCGTCGGTCGTGAGCATGCCGCCGTCGCCGTAGGCACCGAGGTTCTTCGTCGGATAGTAGCTGAAGCAGGCGATGTCGCCGAGCGCGCCTGTGCGCTTGCCGCGATATTCGGCGCCGATCGCTTGGCAAGAGTCTTCGATGACTCGCAAGCCGTGTTTCTTCGCCAGCGCGTTCAGCGGAGCCATGTCCACGCATTGTCCGTAGAGATGGACCGGTAGAATCACTTTCGTGCGCGGCGTGAGCTTGGCTTCGATCGCCGCGACGTCGATGTTGAACGATTCCGGTTCGATGTCGACGAAAACGGGGGTCGCGCCGAGCCGCGTGACGGCCGAGGCGGTCGCGAAGAACGTATAGCTCGGGCAGATCACTTCATCGCCGGGTCCGATATCGAACGCCATCAAGGCGAGCAATAAAGCATCGCTCCCCGAGGCACACGACACGGCATGCTTCGCCTGGCAATACTTAGCGGTCGCCGTTTCCAATTCCACGCAGTCGGGCCCGAGAATGAATTTGCCCGAACTGCAAACCTTTTGCATCGCGTCCGCGATCTCTTGTTCGAGCACCTGATGCTGCCGCGAAATATCGAACAGCGGAACCGGCTTAAGCGTGGAAGCCGAGGCGGCGGCGGACGGGTTCTGCGGAGCGTTCATAGGGTCTCGACGATAAGCTATGTGTGAGATTTCGCCATGCGGGTACGAGGCGAAAAACGGAAGTGACGGAAGCGAGGGCCGACTGTAGAAATTCGCCCGCAAGGGGTCAAGACGAGCCTAAGAAAGCATCGTCGTCATCGATGCAATCGCTCGCTAAACGCCTGCCGGCACCGCTTGCGGTTTCGCGGTCGCTGTCCGCTTATTGCCGGCGTTCGTAAAAGCCAATCTTAGAACGACAGCGGCGACCAACCGATTTGCGGTTCGCCGTGGATCGTCGGCACGGCCTGTCGCTGCAGGGCATCGATCTTCTCGCGCGTTCGCGCCACTTCGCCGGCCGAAGTGAGAACTTCCAGCCGCAAGTCGAAGCGTCGTATTTCGCCGGGTAGAAGCGTGGCTACTCTCCCTTGCGACTTCTCGAAACTTTTCGTGTTCGGCAAGTTGATGCAGGGTTCCAGGCCGGTCACGTAACCGTCGGCCGTCGGTAGCGGATTTTTCCAAAGCGTAAAGAGCGGAAACTGAGTCCGATCGAAACCGACGGCCAAGCCTTGCTCACCGGTCGGCGAACTCAGCATCGTTTGAGTCCAGCCATCGTCGCCGGCGAGCAACTCGAAGAAGAAGACGCTCTCCGGTCCGTGCCGCGGCGCAGGATACGTTTGCCAAGCCGCGAGTTCGTGGGCCGCATGAGCATCCTTAGGGATCAGCGTCTTTACGGGGGCATGAAAAGTCGCCCCTTCGCCGACGAGCGGCGTTCCTTGATTAATGTGGTAGAGCAATTGCAACTCGCCGGCCAGAGTCGAAATGTTGGTGATCTCATCCCTGATCGAAAACTCAGCCGAGCCGAGCTTCGTGCGCAGGGTCGATGTCAGCCGGAGCTTATTGGAAAACAAGCGCGCCTCGTCGACAGTGCCGATCACCACGATCTCGCTCGTCGCGGAGTCGAAGCCGACCTCCAAGCGATGGACCGGCAAGTTCGCGATCCGTCCGTGCAACGGATGCACGAGCTTGCCCGCCGGATCCCATTCCGGCGCACCGCACCATTCCAAGCCGCAGCGCACGAGAAACTCATCGAAGCCGCTGAGCCAACCGATGCCCGAGGCCTCGTCGACCGGCACGTTCCGCGGATTCACAGGCCCATGCACGGGCGACTGCCAACCGAGCCGCACTCCGCCGCATTCGGCTTGGTGGATCCCCATGCCCCGCGTCGGCACGATCGTGAGCCGTAGCCTGCCGTTGTCGATTTCGACGACGTCGACCCCCTCGCGCAGACCGCCGCGAAGCACTCGTTTTCCGATCGAAAACGGCATTGAGTTCGCCTGCTCGGCGTTCGCAGCAAAATCGTGAGGCCCGAGGAGGCACGACTCTACGAAGAGGTCGCGTCCGACGTCGGTGAGAGTCCGCAAGTCGAGCGCGGGCGAATGGTTCGGCATGAAGTGAATCCAAACGAGGGAACGGTCGGAGCGGGAAAGCGAGCGTCAAGCAGAATATCTCTTCGCCGGATTCCCGACAATCGGCGGCCGCTTTCGCCGTCTCGGATGATTGCGAAGCGCGAGGCCTCGAAGTTACAATGGGCCGACCGTTCGTAGGCACCGCTCGCCTGACCTTATCCCGCCAGCACTTTGCCCGCTTCAAGGACTCTCCGTGATGCTTCGTATCCGCTGCTTGTTCGCGTCGTTGACGATCTTCTCATCGCTGGTCTTGCCTGCCCTGGCGCAGAAGCCGCCTGAGGAAGAGTTGAAGGCGCTCGTCGTGCCCGACGACATGGAGATCAAGCTCTTCGCCTCGGAGCCGATGATCACGAATCCTTCGGCGATCGATATCGACACGAAGGGCCGGGTTTGGGTGGCCGAGATTCAGTGGTATCGTCGGGCTGCGAAGACCCCAGGTGCCGATCAAATCAAGGTGCTTGAAGATACCGACGGCGACGGCAAAGCCGACAAGAGCACGGTCTTTGCCGATACGGTGTTCGCGCCGATGAGCATCTGCGTGGCCGGCGACAAGATCTTCGTTGCCACCAGCCCCGACCTTTGGATGTACGAAGACAAAGACGGCGACCTCAAGGCCGACGGCCCGCCGAAGAAAGTGTTGACCGGCTTCGGCGGCTTGAACCACGATCACGGCGCTCATAGCCTCGTGCTGGGGCCCGACCACAAATGGTGGATGGCCCACGGCGACACCGGTTACAACGTGACCGGCGTCGATGGGTCGAAGATCGAGTTTCCGGCCGGCGGTATGATCCGCGGCGAACTCGACGGCACGAAGCTCGAAAACATCGCGACGAACTTTCGCAATCCGTACGAGATCGCAGTCAGCAGTTTCGGCGAATCGTTTTGCAGCGACAACGACAACGACGGCAACGTGAGCGTGCGCATCTGTTGGATTCTCGAAGGGGGTAACTACGGTTGGTACAAACGACCGGGCCCTAAGTTCTCGTCCGGCGTCCCTTTCGCCAACACCTGGCACTTCCGCGGTGCAATCCCCGGTTTCGTTCCGAGCACGGTCGTAACCGGCTTCGGTTCACCGTGCGGGATGTGCTACTACGAAGGCTCGGCGATTCCTTCGCTCAAAAACACGCCGCTCCATTGCGACGCCGGCCCACGCGAAGTGCGCGCCTATCCGCATCAAAAATCCGGCGCAGGTTTCGAGGCGACGCAACGTAATATCGTTACGAGCAAGGGAGACGATTACTTTCGTCCCGACGACATCTGCACCGCTCCGGACGGCACGCTGTATCTTGCCGATTGGTACGACGGCGGCGTCGGCGGACACGCGTACAACAACCCGGATCAAGGTCGCATCTTCCGCTTAAGCCCCAAGGGTGCGAAGCCGGCCCGTGTGGAAAAGCCGGGGCCGTATACCTCGCTCGCAGACGCGATCGTCGGCCTTCAGAGCCCGAACTTGGCAACGCAATACTTAGCGCGTGAGAAATTGCTGGCCGAAGGACAAGCTGCGGTTCCGGCGCTCGTCGAACTCATGAAGTCGAACACGACGAATTGCGCTCGCGCCATGTGGGTGCTCGACCGCATCGGCGGCGCGGCGCGCGACCAAGTGGTGAAGCTGTTGGAATGCGAAGATCCTGCGCTCGAAGCCTTAGCCGTACGCATTTTGCGTCGTCATGGCGACGACTCCGCGATCACCGCTCGACTCTATAAGAAGGCCGCCGGTTATCACAAGCTCGATGAAATCGGTCGCGAGTTGCTGTTGTTCTTGGCGAAGCAAAAAGGTCCGCAAGCCGAGAAGGCGATCGCTGCTTTGGCGATGAAGTATGCCGGCGGCGATCGTTATGCGTTGGAAACGATCGGCATCGCCGCGCGAGGGCGCGAAGCCGCCGTGTACGACGCGCTCGTGAGCGCCGGCTCGACGAATTGGGAAACGCTTTCGCTGCTTGATCCTAAGCGAGGTCTTCCGGCGGTCATCGCTTTGCTGAACGATGCGTCGGCCGCTTCCGATGCACGTTTGCAGGCGCTGAATCGTTTGGCGGTCGCTCTCGACGACTCGGCATTTGCCGCAGTTGTGGCGCTAGCCGGCAATAATGACGCAGAGCCGAGCTTGCGAAAGACCGCGGTTCATATTCTGCAAGCCAACTGCCATCCTCAAACCGGTCTATGGGCCGGCATTATCGGTCCTGCCGACGGTGCGGTAACCGCTTGGACGAAGCATGAAACGGCCGATCCCAAGAAGGCGCGTGAGCAACTCGTCGAGTGCGCGAAGCGGATCTTGCGGAAGTCGGACGACCAAGGGGGCGTATTGAACCTCGTCGTCTCCGCAAACCTCCCGGAAGTCGGTGCGGAAGTTTTGCCGTTGATCGATTCCTCGAATCCACAGTTGGCGAACCATGCGATTTACGCCGCCTCGGCTCTTCGTCCGAAAGGTGCCGGCGAAGCGCTCTTGAAAACGCTCTCGAATAATAAAGAACCGAAGCTGCGCGAAGCGGCCCTCAACGCGTTGGTCGACATGCAGCAATGGAACGCTTTGAAGTCGCTCGTCGCTACCGGCGCACCGAAGTCGCAGGTCGAAAACGTCGTCAATCGGATGATGAGCACGACAGGTGGCGCGCTGGCGTACTTGAAATGGATCGATGCCGAAGGGCTCGACACGGAAGGTCGGAAGCTCGCGGTCGCCAAGGCGATCAACCATCCCGATGCCAACATCCGAGTGTTGTACGAACGTTTCGTGCCCGAAGGGCAACGTCCGCAGCGCCTCGGAGCCACGATGAAAGCCGAAGACATCCTGAAGCTCACCGGAAATCCCTCGCGAGGCGAGCAGGTTTACAATCAAAGTTCGGCGGCACAGTGTAAGAACTGTCACACGATTCGCGGCATCGGCAAGAATCTCGGTCCGAACCTCACGCAGATCGGCAAGAAGTACGAGAAGGCCGCGCTGCTGGAAACGATCATGGATCCCTCGAAGGCTATCTCGCACGAGTACGTCACCTACGTCGTCGAAACGGCCGACGGCCAATCGTATACCGGGTTCGTAGCCGACAAGGAAGCGAAGACGATCACGGTGCGCACGGCCGAGGATAAGCAAATCAAGATCGACGCGAAGAACATCGAATCGCTCACCGCATCGCCGAAGAGCATGATGCCGGAGTTGGTGCTGCGTGAAGTGACGGCGCAAGATGCCGCCGACTTGCTCGCGTATTTGATGACGCTCAAGTAACCCGACTTCCCTCTGCGATCGTCAGGCGTTCTCGTCCAGCACCGATCGACGGCGCGGAGCTGCTGCGCGCTTCGTTCTCCCCTTTATCGGTAGTCAATTCGCAATGCACACATCTCCGTCGCCGGTTCGTCGCGGACTTCGTTTCGTCGTGGCTTGGGCGATGATCGGAGGATGGTCCTGCCCGGCGTTCGCTGCCGAACCGGTTATTCCTCATCGTCAGACGAAGCCGCCGAACGAGCCTCGCTCGGCCGAAGAGGCCGCGAAGAAGATGACGGTGCCCCCCGGCTTCACGGTCGAAGTCGTGGCGGCCGAGCCCGACGTCGTCAACCCGGTATCGATGACGTTCGACGAGCGGGGGAGAATCTGGATCACGGAGAGTGTCGAATACCCGCGCCGCGCGCCGGGCAAAGGGCGCGACCGGATCAAGATTCTCGAAGACACCGACGGCGACGGCCGGACCGACAAAACGACCGTCTTTGCCGATGGGTTCAATATCCCCTCGGGCATCGCCGTCGGGGCTGGAGGGGTGTGGGTGGCGAACGCGCCTGACCTGCTGTTCTTGCAAGATACCGACGGCGACGATCGTTGCGATAAGACCGAAGTCGTCGTGACGGGCTTCGGCCGCGACGATACGCATGAGTTGCCGAACTCGCTTACGTGGGGCCCCGACGGTTGGCTCTACGGCCTCAACGGCGTCTTCAATCCTTCTCGTATTAAATATCGCGGCAAGTCGTTCGACTTCACTTGTGCGCTGTTTCGGATCCATCCGCGCACGCGCGACTTCGAGCTGTTTTGCGAAGGGACGAGCAACCCTTGGGGAGTCGCGTTCAACGGCGACGGCGATGCCTTCATCAGCGCTTGTGTGATCGACCATCTGTGGCACCTCATCGAGACGGCCTACTACCATCGCCAGGGAGGCGCGTACCCGCCGCATGTTTGGAAGCTGCAATCGATCGTCAACTATCGGCACCAGATGGCGGCCTATTGCGGCATCCATTGGTTCGATAGCGAGGCCTATCCGGCCGAGTATCGTGAGAAGCTCTATATGGGCAACATCCACGGCGGCTGCTTGAACGTCGACCGTATCGAACGCAACGGCGCGACCTACCGCGGCAACAAAGACGAAGATTTCCTCACCGCGAACGACGCTTGGTTTATGCCCGTCGTGCAGAAGACCGGGCCCGATGGTTGCCTCTACGTGCTTGATTGGTACGACCGGTACCACTGTTATCAAGACGCGAATCGCGATCCTAAAGGAATCGATCGACTCAAGGGGCGCTTGTATCGCGTGCGCTACCAAAACTCGCCGCGTGCCCCGAAGTTCGATCTCGCGAAAGAGACCGACGACCAACTCATCGCTCGGCTGCATAGTCCGAACGTTTTCTTTCGCGATATCGCGCAGCGGCTCTTGTGGGAACGCCACGACCCGACCACGCGTAAGAAGCTGGAATCGCTTGTGCTTGATGAATCGGTTGCGCGAAAAGCGCGAATGCACGCCTTGTGGTCGGTCGTTGGCATGGGGCCGCTCGAAGCCGCTTTCGCAGCGAAGCTGAGTGGTCACAGCGACCATGTCTTGCGTTCCTGGTCGGCTCGGGCCCTCGGCAACGCGAAGCAAACCGGCGACGCCGAGGCCGTGCGACAAGTCGTCGCGTTGACCCGCGACGCCTCGCCCGACGTCCGGCTGCAAGCCGTGGTCGCGGCGCCCAAACTACTCGGCGACAAGTCGTATCCGGCGCTGTTCGACGCGCTGCAGACTACGGTGCTCGATCCGGTATTGCCGTCGATCGTCTGGCAGAACCTGCTGCCGCAGTTGTCGACCAAGCGTGCGGAGATCGTCGCCGAGTTCCTCGCTCGCGAAGACGCGAAACACCCGGCCTTTTCGGAGTTGATGCCGCGACTAGCCGCCTGGTTGCTCGCTCAAGGAGAATCCGGCGCCGCCGACGTTGCGAAGCTCGCGCTCGATACGAAGCACCCGCATACGACGTTACTGTGCCTCGAAATTTTGGCCGATCGTCTGCAAAGCGGCGAACTCGGCCCGGCCGCCGATGCCGTGCTGCGCAAGCATTTGGAAGAGCCGCTTGTCCGCATGGCGGGGGAAACGTCGGAAGCCGAAAAGCAATTCGCCGCCACGGCCGTCCTTTGCCATTGGAAGCACCCGACCGCAATCCAACTGATGCAGGGGGTCGTCGCGACGAAGGATTATCAATTGAAGCATCGGCTGGAAGCGGTCGACGCCTGGGCCTCGTCGGGCGATCCGTCGCTGGTAACCGCGATACCGAAATTGCTACCGCCGAGCGATGTGCATCCGCAACCGCTCCGCCGCCGCGTGCTCGAGGCCTTGACGCGCTACGAAGATCCGGCGGTTGCTGCGAATACGCTCGCCGTCTATCCGCAACTCGAAGACGATCTTAAGCCCGCCGCCGTCGAGTTGCTGACGAGTCGTGTTTCTTGGAGCAACGAACTGATCGACGGGATTAAAGCCGGCAAGCTTTCGAAAGACGCCGTCAACGTCAATCAGATCCGCAAGCTCATCAAGTCGGGCGATAAGGACTTAGCGAAACGCGTCGAAGAGACGTGGGGCGCGCTACGAACCGATCGCAACCCACAGCGCGAGCAGGTGGTGAACAAGATGCGCGATCTGTTGCGCAACTCCGCCGGTGATCCGCTTGCCGGCCAAATCGTCTTCTCGAAGGTTTGCGGCCAGTGCCACAAGATTCACGGCACGGGCCAAGAGGTCGGGCCGGATATCACGGTGAACGGTCGTTCGTCGTTCGAGCAGCTTTTATCGAACGTCTTCGATCCGAGCCTTGTGATCGGCAACGCCTATCGAGCCCGAACGGTCGTGATATCGGATGGCCGCGTAATGACGGGCCTGCCGGTGGAAGAGAGTCCGCAGCGCGTCGTCTTGAAGCTGCAAGGGGGGAAGCTCGAAACGATCGCTCGCGCAGACGTCGATGAAATCGAGATCAGTAAGTTGTCGCTGATGCCCGAAGGGGTCGAAGTGCAGTTCAAGCCGCAAGAGTTGATCGACTTGTTCGCGTTTCTTAAGCTCGATAAGCCGCCGACCGATCCCCTGGCGAAGCCGCTTCCGAATTTCGGCGAGCTTCGCGAAGCGCCGCGTATTAAGAAATAGCGCAGCAAAAAATGGTGCAGGACGAAAACGTTACGGCAATCGGAAGAACGCCGGCCACCACTCCGCGCCGCGCGCGACGGCAAGCAGCGTCAGCCCCGCGGGCACGACTAACAGCCGCAGAGCTCGCCTCGTCTCGTTCCGCAGGGCCTTGGCGTAGATCGTGATCTCGGCCGACGTGCGATAGAGGCGGAAGTTCGGTATGAACCGCGGCGTGCGCCGGCAGTAGGCGTCGAATGTATCCGAGCCTACGAGCTCGCGCAGAAACGTTTCTTCTGCCGGCACGGTTACGAACGCATAGTGCAGCGCCGCCGCGAGTACGGCGATCAGCAGCGTCGCGCTGTGCAGGCAAAGGGGTGCCGACAAGCCGATCAAGAGCGAACCGACGTACAGCGGGTTACGCACGATCGAATACGGGCCGTCGACCGTGAGAGTCGCGTCGCGCCGGCCGCCGACTTTGCGTCCGCCGACATAGAGTGTCGCCCAGAAGCGCATCCCGATGCCGAGCGCGAAAGCCATCCACCCGCAAGACGATAATGCCGCTCCCAAGGCGGCATCGAACGTAACCAACGGCGACGAGCAGGCCACGGCCGCGCCGCAGAGGCCGAGCGCCGCTCCTCCGGCGAGACCCCGCATGTGGAACCCGCGCGATTCGATATAGCGAAGCGTCTCGGTGCTCATCGGAAGCTCGTTTCCGGTCGGGGGTCGCCACTCGTCACTTCGGGCCGGGATTGTAATTCGAGCGCTCGAACGGCTCAATACGAGCCGGCCGAACCGGCGCCGTGCGCCTATAGTACTCTCGTAGCTTCAACTCTCGGAGGAGGGCCTGACGATGCGAGCTTTAGTAACCGGTGCGACGGGATTCGTGGGCAAAAGGCTGTTGCAGTTCCTCGACGAACCGGTCGTGCTATCACGCAACGCGGAATCGGCGAAGCGCGTGCTCGGCGACCGAACGCGAGTGCTGTCGTGGGATCCGATGTCGGAAGCCGCGCCGCGCGAGGCGTTTGCCGGCGTCGACACGGTCTTTCATCTCGCCGGCGATCCGGTGGCCGAAGGGCGCTGGAACGAAGAAAAGAAACGACGCATTCGCGACAGCCGCGTCATCGGCACGGCGAACTTGGTGCGTGGGATCGCAGCGGCGGAGTCGAAACCGCGTGTGCTCGTCTCGGCCTCGGCGATCGGGTACTACGGCTCGCGCGGCGACGAAACGCTTGACGAAGCCGCTGCGGCGAGCGAAGGTTTTCTGGCCGAGGCGTGCGTTGCCTGGGAGCGAGAAGCCGCGGCGGCGAAGCAACTCGGAGTGCGCACGGCGATGGGGCGCATAGGCCTCGTGCTCGGCGACGGGGGCGCGCTGAAGAAGATGCTCCTGCCGTTTAAGCTGGGACTGGGTGGTCGCCTCGGCGACGGCCGGCAATGGATGTCTTGGGTTCATGTCGACGATGTCGTCGGCATGTTTCTGTATGCAGCGCGCGAGGAAGGAGTGCGAGGCCCGTTTAATGCGGTGGGACCGAAGCCGGCGACGAATATCGATTTCACGAAGGCTTTGGGTCGCGCAGTGCATCGACCGACGATCTTACCGGCTCCGGTATTTGCGCTCCGCTTAGCGTTCGGCGAGTTCGCCGAAGTGCCGCTCGGCTCGCAACGTTGCGTTCCCAAGCGAATGCTCGACGCAGGTTATCGCTTCCAGTACCCGACGCTCGACGAAGCGCTGGCCGCGGCGGTTGCCGGCACGTCGAAGCCGGCGGGGTTCGTTCGATGACGGGGCGCGAGTATACGCTGCGCCGCCTGCAGAGATTACCGCTGCCGATCGAGCGCACGTTCGCCTTCTTCGCCGACGCGGGAAACCTCGAAGCGATCACGCCGCCGTTTCTGAAGTTTCGCATCGTCTCGCCGGTGCCGATCGAGATGCGCGCCGGGGCGTTGATCGAGTATCGCTTGCAACTGTTCGGCATTCCGTTCGGTTGGCGCACCGAGATCGAAGCGTTCGACGCGCCGCGGCGATTTGTCGATCGACAAATTTCCGGACCTTACGCGCTATGGCATCACACGCATGAATTCCGATCGCTCGCCGATCCTGAGACGGGCGCCCTATCGACGGAAATGATCGATACCGTGCGCTACGCGATTCGACCGGCGCTTCTCGGGCCGATAGCAGAGCGGCTTTTCGTGCGGCGAACGCTTGAGCGGATCTTCGACTATCGCGCCAAGAAGATCGTCGAGCTTATCTGACATTCCAAACGGAACCGGGAACGAGCGGAAACCGTTCGGTCCGACCTAGCCAGAGATAGGTCCATGCCGTGGTCGGGCGTGGCGCGGAACCCTCAAGCGGCAAGACGGCAACCGCGACGCGCCTATACAACGTTCCTTCGTCTTCCAGCCGGTCGAGCGTCGGAAGCAACGCTTCGACGATGCGATACAGTTCCCCTTCGATCTCGAGCGGAGCCGCGAGATGTTCGAGCATCGCGGGATAGTCGCCGCAATCGATCAAGCGGAACCGTGACTCGGTTTTCGCTTCGCCGAGAAACTCGGCCGTCGACAGAAGTCCGTGGTTACGACCGCCGCGCTTCAACGTACCGTAGACGAACAAAAGATCGGTGAGCATCGTGGCGACGCTCCTGTGGTTTTAGGCGCGCAAAACAACCGCGACGCGCGAGAAACGGCTCCCGGAGTGCGGGAGCGGTCGATTCTCGTGCGTCGCGGTTCGTGTCTGGCGATGAATCTGCGAAGGCGCGCGGTTTGGAAAGCGGACGCTTCCGACTAGCCCTTACGATGACGAATACGGGCTCGCATACGGCGCTTCTTTCGGCCGACTTTGCGTCGTCCCTTTCCTGTCTTCTTGACACCCACGGCAAAAACCTCCGGCAACGCGTTTGATGGACGGGGTCGAACGCTTCGGGCCGGACGGCGCAAATGAAAGCGCCGTCGACGCTTGCGGTCGACATGAACGAGGCACAAGTGTAACAAATGGGGTCGGCGACAAGCAAGCCGGGTAAGGGCTCGGAGAACGGAAATAACCCATCTTTCCGTCAACCTCCCGCTACATCTTGCCCGCGCGGAAGGTCGTCGAGGCTTTCGAGCCCGAAGAGTTCGAGGAAACGCTTCGTCGTGACGAATTTAGCCTCTTTGCGCGAGGTTCCTTCGGGGCGTTCCATCCGGAGCAATTGTCGACGGAGGAGCTGATTGAGAATCGCCGAGCTCGGATGACCGCGCAGGTTGCTTACCTCTTCCGCCGTTAAAGCCCCCTTATAAGCGACGACCGACAACGTCTCGATCGCGGCTTGGCTGAGCTTTGCGGCGCGATTGCGGCTGAAGGTTTTATCGCGAACCGACCGCAGCTCGGCGCGAAGCACGAGCCGATAGCCCGACCCCTCGGAGATGATTTCATAAGGGGCATTACGTTCGAGATACTTCTCGTTCAGCTCGCGAACGGCCGCTTCGATCTCGGCGACGCGCACCCCGCGCATCAGGCCCGCGAGCCATTGCGGCGAGATCGGCACGTTGTCGGGATCGCCGACGAAGAGCATCGCTTCGAGGATCGTGCGCGGCGAAATCTCGCAACGGTCGTCTTGGTCAGTGGCTGCGGCGCGCGGCAACTCCTCGGCTAAGGCGGCGACCGGATCGTCGGCCGGAGGTGGAGGCTCCGCGGCTTCTTCATAGGGATCGCTCCCTTTGCCGAGCATTTCTGCAAAGGCCGCGCTCAGCGAATCGAGCGACAAGCCTTCGTCGTCGGCTTCGGCGGGCTTCGTCGCCGGCATTCCGAGCGACGAAGCCACGGTTGCGGATTCATCCGAGGTGGATGGATCCGATTGCTTAAGGCGGTCGTCGGGCGTTTGCTTCGGCTTGCGCTTGGCCATAACGCCTGCACTATACGACCGTCGGTCGTGGGGCGGCAAGCTCGGATTTTACTTCCGCTTCGCCCATTCGGTCTTCATGAACTTCAAGCCGTCGGTCGCGAGTTGTTCTTCGCTCTCGAACATTTGCCGCCAAATCTTCGTAGCGGCGGCCAATGCCGGAAGCGCCCCGCCGAACGCTTCGACCGTGAACCAGCCTTCGTAGCCGGTTTCTTTGAGCGTATCGAACGTCTCGGCCCAACCAATGTTGCCGCGCCCCGGCGTGCTGCGATCGTTCTCCGAGATGTGGACGTGGATCGTATAGTCTTTGCAGTCGCGAATGGCCTGGGCTGCGCTCTTCTCTTCGATGTTGGCGTGGAACGTGTCGTACATCATGCGGCAACTCGGATGGCCGACGTCTTTGCAAAAGCGAGCCGTGTCGACGGCGCTGTTGAGCAAGTAGCACTCGAAGCGATTGAGATACTCGACCGCCAGCTTCACGTTCACCTTGGCGGCGTGTTCGGCGACGGCGCGCATGCTTTCGACCGCCCAGTTCCATTCGCTCTTCGTCGGGCCGGTGCCGGTAAAGTAGCCGAGCGCGGAGTGGTAGGGACCGGCCACGAGAGTGGCACCGACCGCTTGGCAGCAATCGAGAACCCGTTTGTTGTTCTCGACGCCGAGTGCCCGAACTTTCGCGTCGGGCGAGGCGGGATTATCGTCGACGCCGCGGCACGTAACGGCGGTCCGTTCGAGGCCGAGATCGTCGAGCCACTTGCCGACTTTGGCGTGGTGCTGAAGATCGAGGTCGAAAATCGGCAGTTCGACGCCGTCGTAGCCGATCTTTTTGAGTTTCTCAAGCAACGGGCGGTGTTCTTCCGTAACACCCGCCGTCCAAAGCAACATATTGAAGCCGAATTTCATGAGAGCGTCGTTCCGTTACTGATGTGATCGAAAAGTGATGTCAGGAAATTGAGACGAATACGAATCGGACTGAACGCTTAAGTGTGGCGCGAGTCAGCATGAGAAAGCGCGGCATCATCCGACCAAGCCGGCTGCAGCCCATAGAAAAGCACGTCGGGATCGATGTCGGCTCCGTTAGGCCAGGCGATCGTGCCGGCTTTTGGATCGACATGAATCTTTAGAAACTCGTTGCGATCGGTGCGGAGCGGTTCGAAGATCGGACCGTGCAAGAATCGCTCCAGGTCGACTTCTTTCGCCGAACCATCTGTAAAGCGGAGTTGCACGACGAAGTCGTGAATCGGCGCGACTTCGATGATACGAATCATGATGCTCATAAAAACCTATTTCAACGGCTCGATGGAGAGTAGTCGAGCACCCTGCCGAGCGAGTTCCCAATTTTGCATCAAAGCATCCCTGTGTTCGCTCGCCCATTCCAACACTAAGCCACGGGCAGGGCGGGGCAGAGTTCCCTTGAGTGTTTCCAGCCGATCGATCGACAATTGAATTTCGTGCTCCGCAAATTTCGCATGGAAGTGCGGGGGATTATGGTCATTGTAATACATGTAGACCGAAATCCCGAAAAACTCGCTGATGCACGGCATGGACGGAGCCTTGTTACTCGCGCCAGCCGTGTGCGTCGCGGACGGCGATCATGGCTCGCAGGATGTCGTTCCACGTTCCCGACTTCATCATCACTTCGTTCGGGAACATGCAGCCGTCCCAGCAGAGGTGGCGGAATTTTTGCAGGACGTTGCCGTAGGAGTCGCGCATCCAGAAGCCGGCGTGGCGCGGAATGTCGAGCTTGCCGTTGGGATCGGTCGCAAGACAGTGTCGGCCGGTCTTGTCGTGCGAGCCGGAGCCTTTTACCGTCGCATCGTTTTGAGCGATGTGGAAGTCGATCGTCCAGGGGCGGAGCGCCGCGGTGAGCGTTCGTAAGGCATCGTCGAGCTTGGCCGGATCGCTCCAGTTCCAATTTTCGGGAAGGATCCGATCTTCCGGAGCGTTGTAGCCGAGCGTGTAGAGAAGCGTGTGCGCCATATCGGCTTGAAAACCGACGAGGCCGGGCCGATCGGTCATTTCGAGCAGTTGCACCATCCGCCGCCAAGAGTGCATGCCGCCCCAGCAAATCTCTCCTTCCGCTGCGAGTCGTTCGCCGTGATCGGAAGCGACATCGGCCGCGGCTCGAAACGTGGCGGCGGCTTTCTTTTGATTTCCTTCCGGATCGGCTAGCCAATCTCCGGCGCCGCCGGCAGTATCGATCCGCACGGCACCGTAAGGACGAATCCCTAGCTCGCGGAGCTTCAAGGCGATGCGGCAGCCTTTGCGAACCTGTTCGACGAACTGCATCCGATCGGCCTCGCCGCCGAATGCCGAGCCACCACCGGTCGGGCCCCAGACCGGCGCCACGACCGTACCGATCTTGAGATTCCGCTGGGCGACTTTTTCGGCGAGCCGTTTCAAGTCGTCGTCGGAGCTATCGATATCGACATGCGGCGCGAAGAGAAACAGATCGACGCCGTCGAACTTCATGCCGTCGACTTCCGCCGCGGCCGTGAGGTCGAGCATCGTGTCGAGCCCGATGAACGGCTCGCCCCCTTCGGAGCCTTTGCCGACGACCCCTGGCCACGCGGCGTTGTGAAGTTTGGGGAAGTTGTTGGTGTGCGATGAAGACATGCCGTTTCCTAAATCAATTCGAACGTGATGAATAAGATACCGACGCTATTCGGCCGACTTCTTTTGAAATTCGGCCCAACGGATGCGTGCGTTTCCGACGAATGCTCGGACGAGTTCGTTTTCGTTGACCTTCGTTACTTCTTGCATGGCGGCGTTAACGTCGTCGGAACTGAGGAATGGGAACGCAAGGCTGTTGGAAATTTCGACATACGACGAATCGTCCGTCCGGCGCAGGAAAAACAATCGCTTGCCGTCGTGCCGCCAAACCTCTTCGACGCCGATCGCCCAATAGGAAGGAAGCCGCTTGACGGAGGAACTAGTCACATCGACTTCTACGACCAAGTCCGGCGGTGGATCATTCTGCGGAGAGTATTCGAGCTTTCCTCGCACCCGCGACTCATTCCGAACGTAATAGGCTTCATCGGGTTGCAGGCTGCACTCGAAATCGTCGGACGCGAGAGTCGTCGAGCCGATGCTTTGAATGAGAATGTTCAGGTCTAAAGTCATCGCTTCAATGAAACGGCCGATGATCCGCTTGATCCAATCGTGGTCCTTTCGCGGCGACATCATTTCCAAAACTCCTTCCACATATGTGTGTCGCAACGAAATGTCGCCGATCGCCTCGAGGAATCGGAGATAATTCTCCCACGAAAGCCCAGGGATCACGGCCCACATTTCCAATCTGCCGTGATCGAAAGTCAAGCGTGGATGACATTCGCCGAACGCCGCTGCGATATTCGCAAAGGTGTCTCGATCTATGCCGTTGAGCACGATCGTATCGTCCGAGGCGGATGTCGCGGCACACATAACAAACTCGCTTTCTACTTCTTATAATCCCCGACCTTCGGAATGCTCGGATGCACATCCGGACCGAAGTAGCGGAGGCCGACCAGCGGTTCGCTGCCGGTGTTTTCGATCTCGACGCCGCGCGTCGCTGCTTCGTGCGAGATGAAGACTTCGTCTTCCGTTGTCTGGCCGAAGCGGATCATCGCCGGAGTTTGCAGGTTCAGCTTGCCCATGCGCCCCTTGCCTTGCACCGTGATCCAGCCGCTGGCGCCGGGATCTTGCAACTTGCACTTCGCGCCTGGTTCGAGCGTCAGTTCCTTCGAGGTGAACAGTTGCTCGCCGTCGACCGTGCCGTAGACGATCCATTTGTCGGTGTAGCCCGGCCCGCTCCGGCCTGCGTCGACGATCGGCTCTAGGTAGTTGTTGTCTTTGAAGTGCGTGTCGACGTTCTTTTCCCAGTCGAGCTGGCCGATGATGAAGTCGAGGTCTTGGTGTTTCTCCTTCGGCATGTCCTTCACCAAGAGCGACCACGGCACGTAGCGCCCTTCGACGATCGATTGATACATGCCGAAGACGTCGCTTCCCCATTGCGGCTCGTAGGTGCAAAGCGAACCGGGGGCATGTAGCACGCCCGGCGGAATCAACCAGCCGGTGCCGCGCTTCAGACGATACGCTTTCGAGAGATCGAGAATGCCGTTGTCGCCGGCGTTCCAATTCTCCAAGCACTTGCGAAGTTGATCTTTCGTCGTGCCCGGCTCCAGGCCCATGAACGTGTAGCAAAAGTTGTTGTCGACGTTGTTCAATTGCGGAGGGAAGTAATAGCTTTCGGGCTTCCCTTCCTGACCGACCAGCTTGGCGTCGGAGAACTTTTGATGCATGTGATGCGGGATCGGACCCATGTTGTCGAAAAATTTCGAGTAGACGGGCCAGCGTTTGTATTTGCCGTGCATCTTCGCGCCGATCAACCGGTCGCCGGCTTCGCTTACGGCATCACGCAATTGGAAGTGTTGTCCTTCGTGCAGCACGTAGCTCAAACCTTCATCGACGGTGCGGTTTTCGTTCGCCGCTTCGGTCGTGCTCGCGAACCAGCGCTCGTCGATGCCGCCGCGGTCGGCTCCGAAGGCGTAGTAGTCGGCGGGATGCAGTTTGATGCGCTTGCCGGGATGCAGGAAGCTGCGTGGCACCCAGGTCGGCGTGAGTCGCAAAAGGCCTTCGCCGGCGTCGAGCGCTCCGGCCAAGATTTTACCGACGTTATCTTTCGAGACGAGTTTCGGCAGCGGAATGCTCATGGGAGGACGACGACCTACGCGAGGGGCTTGAGTAACAAGAGGTCGTTAGTTTTATTCGCTAAAAAACAGGTTCGCAAGCGGGCGAACCGTTTCCGGGCAACGAAGCAGCGAATTGCCTTCTGCGAGCCGACGCATCGGCGCGCGAGCATGCACTTGGCGCTCCGCGCGGCTTGCCGGCAGCGAATCTAAAACCAACCTCAAGCCGATGGCTTAGTGCCTGAGGAGCGGCGTGCCCAAGATGTTCTCGAATTCCGAGCCGGCGTCGCCGTTTTTCTCGACGACGACCACTCCCGGTCGAACCGAGAGCAACTCATCTTGGCAGCGGCGGCGTGGGTCGCCGTCGGGTCGGCCGATGCGGAAGTAGTTGCCGTCCGGTTGCAGCACGCGCGACTTGGTATTGTCGTGAAGATATGCGGGCAGCACTTCGCTTAAGATCCGATCGCGCAGGTCGCTCGCTTCGACCGGGAACATCACTTCGACGCGGCGATAAAAGTTGCGCGGCATCCAGTCGGCGCTGGCGAGGTAAATGCGGCAATCTTCGGCAGGCCCGAAGATGTAGAGCCGACTATGCTCCAGAAATCGATCAACGATGCTGCGCACGCGAATGTTTTCGCTCAGTCCGGGAATGCCCGGCCGGAGGCAGCAAATGCCGCGAATGATCAGGTCGATCGGCACTCCGGCTTGGCCGGCGCGATAAAGCGCCTCGATCACGCGATAGTCGACGAGCGAGTTGAGCTTGGCAAGGATGCGCGAGGGGCGACCTTCTTTGGCGCGCTTGGTTTGCTCTTCGATCAGCTCGAGCGTGCGGCGGTGCATGTCCGTCGGGGCGACGATCATCTTGCGCCACTTGTGCCCTTGCGAGTAGCCGGTCAGCAAGTTGAAAAGCGCCGAGGCGTCGGCCGTCATGTCTTCGTCGGCCGTGAACAAGCCCAAGTCGGTGTAGACGAGCGCCGTCGTCGGGTTGTAGTTGCCGGTCCCTAGGTGGACGTAGCGGCGAATCGTTTGCCCTTCTTGGCGGACGACGAGCGAAACTTTGCAGTGGGTCTTGAGGTCGAGAAACCCGAACACGACATGCACGCCGGCTCGTTCGAGCTTGCGCGCCCAACCGACGTTGTTTTCTTCGTCGAAGCGTGCTTTGAGCTCGACGAGCGCGGTGACATGCTTGCCGTTTTCCGCCGCTTGGATCAAGGCCCGCGTGACGGGCGAGTCGCCGCTCGTACGATACAAAGTCTGCTTGATGGCGAGTACATGTGGATCGACCGCTGCGCGACTGATGAATTCGACGACCGGATCGAACGAGTCGTACGGGTGGTGCAGCAAGATGTCGTGCCGACGAATCGCCGTGAAAAGATCTTCCTTGCCGCGTTGGCCTCGACCGCGCGGCGGCTGCGGCGTAAACGGAGCATCGCGCAAGTGTTCGCGACCGGGGACTTTGCCGAGTTCGGACAACGCCGAAAGGTCGATCGGGCCCGGGATGCGATAGACTTCGCTATAAGTATCGGAGCCGGAAAGCCCTTCGCGGATTTCTTCCGGTTCGACGATTTCGCGGATCAGTTCTTCATCGCCGTCGGCCGAAACTTCGAGCCGGACAGCTTGCCCGCGTTGGCGAGCTTTAAGCCGGTCTTCGATGCTTTGCAGCATGTCGTCCGACTCTTGCTCGAGCAGCTCGATGTCGCTGTCGCGCGTAATGCGGAAGAATGTATGGTTCACGACCTCGGCACCGCCGAATAGTTCGGCCAGCCGCATCGCCACCGCATCTTCCAGCAAGATGTAGAGTTGATCTTCCCCTTGGCTCAGCGCCACGAGCCGGGGCAAGACTTGCGGCAACTGCACGACGCCGAACAGGTTCTTCGGCCCCAGACCCGCCTGCCGGCGCAAACGCGCGGCTAAGTACAGCCCGCGGTTGTGGAACCGGGGACTCGGATGCGCGGGATCGACCGCCATCGGAGTCAGAATCGGATAGGCTCGTTCCGCGAAGAAGCGATCGAGGATCGCGTGATGTTCGGTCGTGAGTTGCGACGGCGCGAGAATGCGAATGCGCTGCTCCGCCAACTGCGGCACGATCTGTTCGTTCCAACAGCGATACTGCGCGGCGACGAGCTCTTTCGTGCGTGTCGCGATCTTCTCCAGCTGTTGCAACGGGCGGACGCCGTCGGGCGAGTAGTCTTGCGGAGCGCCGTCTTCAAATGCTTGTTCGCGCAGGCCGGAGACCCGAACCATGAAGAACTCGTCGAGGTTCGCGCTGAAAATCGAGAGGAACTTGGCCCGTTCGAGCAGCGGCACCTCGGTCGATTCCGCTTCCTCGAGTACCCGTCGATTGAATTCCAGCCAGCTCAACTCGCGGTTGAGAAAGTGCTCGGAAAGAAACTCTTGCTCGCTCACAGAACCCCCACGTGCCGGACGTCGTACTCGCATCGAATGGCAGTCAGCCTTAATTCTACCCGATAAGTAGCGATCGGGGTGGCCGACGTGGCGAGGTTGTCGAATCCTAATAATCCGAATGTACGGTCGCCGGCAACTGCGCCGACGATCGACCGCCGGCAACCGGTGCTGCTGGCTGTATCCGACTGCCTCCGTTATACTTCGAGGAATACGCCGGATTTGGTTCCTCGACCTGCGATTCGAGCGCGATTCGATTAGTCCGTTTTCCGCAAAAGTTGCGACGGGCCGGGGCGAACCGAGTCAGGTTGGTTTAGCGAATCGTGGCCGGTTATTCAGATTCTTCGACGTGCGAGACCCATTGCAAGTGAGCGACGACTGGAAACGCGAGTATCCGTTTGAGTCGCATTTCACGATGATCGGGCGGCATCGGCTCCATTATTTGGACGAAGGGCAAGCGGCCGGCGATCGGATTTCGCAGCCTGCCGGGAGGCCCGCCGAGACGCTCCTTTGCGTGCACGGGAACCCGACGTGGTCGTTCTACTGGCGGCACTTCGCGAAGGCTTTTCGCGACCGGTATCGCGTCGTCGTTCCCGACCATCTCGGTTGCGGCCTTTCCGACAAGCCGCAAGAGTACGAATATCGGCTCGGCAACCACATTGCGAACCTGCGGCACCTGATCGAAGTACTCGATCTGCGCAACATCACGCTCTTGGCCCACGACTGGGGCGGCGCGATCGGCATGGGAGCGGCCGTGGCCGAGCCGGCGCGATTTTCGAGAATCGTGCTGTTCAACACCGCGGCGTTCCGGTCGACATACTGTCCGTGGCGGATTCGCGTTTGCCGCACGCCGATCGTCGGTGCCTGGGGGGTGCGAGGGCTCAACTTGTTCGCTCGCGCCGCGCTTTCGATGGCGACCGCGAAACCGGAGCGATTCACGAAACTCGTTCGTGCCGGATATCTGGCTCCGTACGATAGCTATGCCCATCGAGTCGCGGTGCAGCGATTCGTCGAAGACATTCCGCTCCACGAACGGCATCCCAGTTACGCGACTCTCACGCATCTCGAGCAGTCGCTGCCGCAACTGGCCGGCTTGCCGAAGATGTTCGTCTGGGGAATGCAAGACTGGTGCTTTACGCCGCAGTTCCTCGATCGCTTTCTTGAGTTCTATCCGCAGTCGGAAGTGCATCGCTTCGACGACGCCGGCCATTACGTGGTCGAAGACGCGCACGAGCGCATCGTGCCCCTCATCGGCGACTTCATCGCCCGCCATCCCGCGGCAGGGTAACGAATTCGATGCATATCACGACCGGCGAGCACGCGACGAGCGCCGAGAAACTTACGGTCGGTCAACGTGCCACGCTGGCATGTCTGCTCGAAGCGACGATTCCTAAGCCCGGCAACGTGCATCGCGGGGCCGATTTCGAAGACCTCACGTTTACCGACTTCGTCGCCGCCGGCGTAGCGATCGGTCCGGCGATGCAACGGGCCTCGGAGGGGGCTGCGCTCGGCACGACCGTGCTCGAAGCGATTCGCGCGACGCGCGCGATCGCCGCTACGAACGTGAATCTCGGGATCGTGCTGCTGCTTGCGCCCTTGGCATGCGCGTCGCAAGCAGTCGACCTGCGCCAGGGAGTGGCCGACGTACTGAGCCGCCTGACGCCTGCCGATTGCGCCGACGTCTACGAGGCGATTCGCCTCGCCACTCCCGGCGGCTTAGGACGCGTCGACGATGCCGACGTCGCCGGGCCTCCGCCGAGCGATTTGTTGCACGCGATGCGCTTGGCCGCCGAGCGCGATACGATCGCGCGACAATACGTCACCGGTTTCGCCGAGCTGTTCGACTTCGTTGTGCCGGACCTTCGAGCAGGGCTTGCACGAGGCTGGAGCCTCGGCGATGCCGTCATCCGGACGCATCTCCGGACGATGCAAGCGATCCCCGATTCGCTCATTGCGCGAAAATGCGGGAGCGCCGTGGCGGGAGAAGTCGCGGTGAATGCGGGCGCGGTTTTGAACGTCGGCGAACCGGACGACGAGAATTATTTGGAAGCGCTTGCCGATTTCGACTTCTGGCTGCGGAGCGACGGGCATCGCCGGAACCCCGGCACTACGGCCGACCTGCTGGCCGCGGCGCTCTTCATGGTTCTCAGTGAAGGTTCCGTTCCGTTGCCCCTCAAGTGCTGAGAGCATGAAGGAAGTTCGCATGACGACGGAAAGCTATTTCGTTCGCGTGAAGAAGACGGAACTCGTCTTTTCCGCGGCCCATTTCATTACCTTCAACGGCAACATCTGCGAACGACTGCACGGCCACAACTATCGCGTCGCGGCGGAAGTATTTGGGCCGCTAGATGAAAACCAATACGTCGTCGACTTCATCGCCTTGCGCGACGAACTGAAAGCGATCGTCTTGTCGCTCGACCATCACATGCTGCTGCCGACGTTGCATCCGACGATCCAAGTCGTCGCGGACGCCAAGAGCGTCGAGGTGACGTTCGAGGAGCGGCGCTGGGCGTTTCCGCGCGAAGATTGCGTTTTGCTGCCGCTTATTCAAACGACAGCGGAGCTATTGGCGAAGCACATCGGCAGCGCGCTTTCCGATCGCTTGCTGACTCGCACGGGTACTCGCCCCGGCAGGCTCCGCATCTCGGTCGATGAATGCGAAGGCCAAGAAGGGATCTACGATCGCTGCGAATAAGGCTCGGCCTTATTTGTCGGCGAAACCGTTGACGATTTGCTGTTGCTCAGGCGTGAGCACCGCCATGCATTTCGCTCTCGCATGATCGAGATAGCCGAATGCCGAGGTCAAGAGCTCGTCTTCCTTCGGTCCACCCTTGGATTGCCGGTAGAGCGATTCCGACTTGTCGAGAGCTTCGTCGATGATCTGACGAATCGCCCGTAGTTGCTGTTCGTTCAAACGCAGGTGTTCGGCCATTTGCGGCAAAGCGAGGGCGGGAGCCCCCAGCCGACGATAAAGTTCTTCGGCATCGGCGGTCGGCCAATATTGCATGACCAGCTTTTGCAGCAAGTCGGTGGCGCCGATCGTGTGCTCGACGAGCGATTCCAAGCGATACACTTGTTCCGTGTCCAGCACGCCGAGCATCGCCATCTGCGTGATGTAGAGAATCGCCGCTTGTTGCGACTTCGGTACGTTGGCGCGAAGCACCGAATTCTTCGCCGCGATCACGCTGCGAATCTTCGTTTGTTGTTCCGGTCGTAAATGCAGGAGGCCGATCACTTCCGGTTCGTCGAAGAGATCGATATCGAAGCTTTCACGAAGACGCTGGCGAATGCTGGCGCTCACCTTCGTGACGACCGCACCCGAACTCTTCTCTTCGACAGCCGGAAACAGCTTTCCTAGTACCGGCACTTTCGAGAGCTGCTTGCGAATCGGTTCGGCCTGGGCGACGAAACCGATCGTCAGGCCGATGCCCGCGATGATCGCGACGCGCAGCATCTTCTGCGACGGACGTTCGACCTTCGGCGCAATCGATTTGCCGGCATGCGTCAGGGTTTCCAAACGCTTCAAACCCATCCGAGCGCACAAGCCGCGTTGCACGATGTGCATGACTTGCACACGGTAGGTGTCGCCGTCGTCGGTCTCGAATTCCGCGACCGTCCCTTCGCCGAATTGCGGCATCGATTCCGACGCCACGTTCATGCCGCCGGCCGATTCATCGATCAGACGGACGCGCAATTCCACGCCGGCTACGATAAGCGTCCCTTCGCGTGTACCCGCTACGGGCGAACGAAAGTTTCTGCGACGTTCGGAAAACATGGGGAATCCGGATCTGGGTAATAACGAGGCACGAACCGTCGCACGCTTGCCGAGCGGTGTCCGTAGTGAAACGTAGCTTGCAACAAGCGGGGAGCGAAAAAATTTGAGAACCTATTCCGACGCTTTCTTGCCGTTGCGAAAACAGGCCTCAAAACCGGCCCGATCGTTGCGAGCGAGCCGATTTCGCGTTCGTCTCCGTGCGTCGACGCTATATCGGCCTAGGTAATAAAGTCTCGAGGTGTCCGAGTTGCGAAATCCTAGATTCGCTCAAGTCTCCCGCGTCCGCCGGTCGATACGCCTGCCGAGGACGTCGTATTTCATGACGATTACGTCGACTCTGACGGAAACGCAGGCTGGGCCGTCGCTCATGCCGGCGTCGGGTCGCCGCTTGCAGGGAGTGCTCGCACGATGGCATCTACCGAAGTACGCAAAGCGGCCGTCTTATTGGCGAGCATGCCGGAAGAGGAAGCGGCACTGCTTCTCTCCAAGCTGCATCCTAAGCAAGTCGAACTCGTCTCGATCGAGATTGCGCGGCTCGGCCATATCGGCGGCGAAGAGCAGTCGAACGCCATCCGTGAGTTCGCCGACGTCAATCCGCAATCGTTCGGCACCAGCACCGGCGGCCTCGACCTCGCGAAAAGCCTGGTCGAAAAGGCGCTCGGAAAAAACGCCAATAGCACCCTCGAAAACGTCCGGCAGCAGATCGAAGCCCTGCCGTTCGCCTTCGTGCAGAAAATCGATGCGACGCACCTGCTCACGTTTATTATGGATGAGCATCCGCAAACGATTGCGCTGATCCTTTCGCATTTGCAGCCGCAAAAAGCCGCTCAGGTGATCGCCGGCCTCCCGAGCGATCGCCAATTGTCGGTCGTTCGCCGTATTGCGCGGATGGGCCAAACCAATCCGGAAATCATCCAAGAAGTCGAACGGGGACTCGAGCACCGCATGTCGAGCATCACGAGCCAGTCGTATGAAACGGCCGGCGGCGTGGAATCGGTCGCCGAGATCCTCAACGTCACCGATCGCGCGACCGAGCGTGGTTTGCTCGAGAACCTAGCCCAGGAAGATCCGGACTTGGTCGAAGAAATTCGCCGCCGGATGTTCGTCTTCGACGATATCTCGAAGTTCGCCACGAAAGACATCCAAACGGTCCTCAAGAACGTCGAGAGCGGCCAATGGGCTTTGTCGCTCAAAACCGCGAGCGAAGAGCTCAAGCAGAAGATCCTCGGCAATATGTCGAGCCGTGCGGCGGAAATGCTCAAAGAGGAAATGGATTACCTCGGCCCGGTCAAGCGCTCGGCCGTCGAGCAAATGCAGCAGCAAGTCGTCGATATCGTCCGCCGCTTGGAAGACGCGGGCGAAATCACGGTCGCCGCCGGCGAGGAAGTCGAAGAGATGGTTTAAGCCCGGCGGCGCAAAGCGGGTGCGGTGGCTGGCGCTCGGTGGGATAATGCCGCCCCCTGGCCTCCCCCCCCGGTTTTCTGCTAGCATCGGACGCCATGTCGACGTCCCCCATGATGCAGCAGTATTTCGATGCGAAAGCCGCCTGTCCGGGGGCCGTGCTGTTCTTTCGCATGGGAGACTTCTACGAACTCTTCCACGACGACGCCAAGCTCGTCGCGCGGGTTCTCGGCCTCGCCCTGACGAGCCGCGACAAAGGGGAAAACCCCGTCCCCATGGCGGGCTTCCCCCATCATCAACTCGACGGCTACCTGCGCAAAATGATCGCGGCCGGCTACCGCGCCGCCGTCTGCGAGCAGATGGAAGATCCGAAGCAAGCGAAAGGGATCGTCAAACGCGAGGTGACGCGGATCGTCTCCCCCGGCACCGTGACCGACGACGCGCTGCTCGACCCGCGCGAGAGCAACTTCCTCGTCGCGATCGCCTCCGGCGAACCGGTCGGGGTCGCGTGGATCGATCTCTCGACCGGCCGCTTCTACGCCGCCGATGTTCCGTCGGGCCGGCTCGTCGACGAACTGGCGCGGATCGGTCCCGTTGAAATTCTGGCAGCCGAGGAAGCGGAACTTCCGCCGGGCTATGCCGATGGTCGGGTGCCGGTCACGCGCCGGCCGCCGTGGGCCTTTGCCCATCACTCTGCTCAAGAAACTCTCTGCAAACATTTTCAGACTCGCTCGCTCGAGGGCTTCGGCTTCCACGACGACGATAAGGCCGGCATCCGCGCCGCCGGCGCGATCCTCGATTATCTGGCGGAAACGCAGAAGACGTCGCTCGGCCATATCGACAAGCTGATCCCGTATCGAACCGCCTCGACGCTCGAACTCGACGAAGCGACGCGCCGCAGTCTTGAGATTACCCGGAGCATGCGCGAAGGAAAGCGGGAAGGGACATTGCTCTCGGTGCTCGACCGCGCCGTCACGGCGATGGGCTCGCGTCAGTTGGGGGAGTGGACGAACAATCCTTTGGTCGACTTGAATGCGATCCAAGCGAGGCTCGATGCCGTCGGCGAACTCGTCGCTCACGAAGCCCTCACGACCGACCTCCGCGAGTTGCTCAAGCAAGTTTACGATGTGCAGCGCTTGCTCGCGCGCGTCAGCACCAATCGGGCCACGCCTCGCGATCTCTGTTTTCTCGGCCGGACGCTCCGAATTCTGCCGACGATCAAAGCGAAGCTGACGGCCCGATCGTCGGCGTTGCTCAACGCGATGGAAGGGGCGCTCGATCTCTGCGCCGAGCTTCGCGCGCTATTGGAAGGGGCCCTGGAAGACGATTGCCCGCTGGTTGCGAAAGAGGGGGGCTTCATCCGCGCCGGCTTTCATGCTCCCTTGGATGAATTCCGCGAGCTCGCCGGAGGCGGCAAGCAATGGATCGCGCGCTATCAAGCCGACGAAGCGGCCCGCGCGGAGATTCCGAGCCTGAAGGTCGGTTTTAATAGCGTGTTCGGATACTTCATCGAGGTGACGAACACGCATCGCGAAAAAGTTCCGGCCAATTACATCCGTAAGCAAACGGTGAAGAACGCCGAGCGTTACATCACGCCGGAGCTGAAAGAGTATGAAGAGAAGGTGCTCACGGCCGAGCAGCAGTCGCAAGACTTGGAATACGAGCTGTTCCTAAAACTACGCGATGCCGCGGCCGGTGCCTCGCGCCGGCTCATGGCGACGGCCGGAGTGCTCGCCGAAATCGACGCCCTCTGTTCGCTTGCCCAAACGGCACGCGAGCGAGGCTATTGCCGGCCGAAGATCACGGAAGAACCTCGGTTGCGCATCGTCGCGGGGCGTCATCCCGTCTTGGATGCGTCGCTGCCGCAAGGCAAGTTCGTGCCGAACGACGTCGTGATGGGAGGAGCCGATGGGCTGATGATGCTCATCACCGGGCCGAACATGGCGGGCAAGAGCACGTATATCCGGCAGGCCGCGCTACTAACGCTGATGGCGCAGATCGGCAGCTTCGTGCCGGCGCGCGAGGCCGAGATCGGGATCGTCGACCGGATCTTCGCGCGTGTCGGAGCGAGCGACGAGCTTTCGCGCGGCCAAAGTACGTTCATGGTCGAGATGACCGAGACGGCCAGAATACTGAACGGTGCCACCGCGCGCAGCTTAGTCATTCTCGATGAGATCGGCCGCGGCACCAGCACCTACGACGGCGTCTCGCTTGCTTGGGCCGTCGTGGAATATTTGCACGACAACATCGGTTGCCGCACGCTGTTCGCCACGCATTATCACGAGCTGACCGACCTGCGCGAGTCGTTGGCCGATGTGCGCAATCTGAATGTCGCCGTGCGTGAATGGCAGGACGAAGTCGTGTTCCTGCATAAGATCATCGAAGGGGCGGCCGATAAGAGCTACGGGATTCATGTTGCCCGACTGGCCGGAGTTCCTAGGCAAGTCCTCGATCGGGCCAAGCAAATCTTATCGCATCTAGAACAGGAGCATGTGGACGAAGAAGGGAAGTCGAAACTCTCGAAGCGCAACCGAGCGAAAGTTCGTAAGGGAGATCTCCAACTCACGCTTTTCGCCGCCGCCGATCATCCGTTGGTCGAGGAAATCCGCCGAGCCGACATCGACAACCTCTCGCCGATGGCCGCGTTGAACTTGCTGCGCGATTGGCAGAAATCTTTAGATAGTTCACGCTGAGCATCCCATGCCGTCGCGACGTCTGATCGACTGGCTGCGGCGTTTGCGACAAGGCCTCTCGACGCATTCCATCGCCGGTCTGGATTCGCTGCGCGGCTTGGTGTTGCCGTCGATTTGCTCGTTTTGCGAAGTCGACCTCGAAGAAGAACCGGGTGCGAAGGTCGACGCGGATCGCAGGCTTTGCGCCGGCTGTCGCACGACGCTGGCGCAAGAGCGAGCGCATCGCTGCGTGAAGTGCGCCGCTGCCGTCGCACCGACTTTTCAAGGTGCCGATTGTCCTTGGTGTCGCCATCGCGACTTGCGCTTCGATCGCGCTTTCACCCTCGGCACTTATCGCGATGAGCTGCGCGACGCCGTCCTCCGGCTCAAGCATGCGAATCAGGAATCGCTTTCCACGGCGCTCGCGGATATCTCTTGGGAACGGAACGCCGAAGCGGTGCGTGCGGCCGGGGCCGATCTCGTCGTGCCGGTGCCGATGCATTGGCTACGGCGTGCCATGCAGGGGCACAACGGGCCCGACCTCGCGGCTTCGTTTTGGGCCGCACGTCTCCAAGTCGACGACTATCCGCGGCTGTTGGTTCGCAATCGGCGCACCCGTCCGCAGGCAGGGCTTTCGCCCAACGAGCGGCTCAGCAATGTCCGCAATGCGTTCGGAGTTCGTCGCGGCTACCGCGTCGACGGCGCTCGGGTACTCCTCGTCGACGACATTCTTACGACCGGCGCGACTTGTTCCGAAGCGGCCCGCATCTTGAAAAAGGCCGGAGCGAAGAATGTCGCCGTCGTCGTCGTCGGACGAGCGCAAGGCGAGGTTTAACTCCGGCTTTCGAGAGTTCGTCGCTGAGATATACTAGGTGCATGAGCAAAACCAAACTACGACTCGGAACCCGTGGAAGTCCGTTGGCCCGCTGGCAAGCGGATTGGACCGCGGGGGAATTGCGCCGCCTCGGTTACGACGTCGAACTCGTGCCGATCACGACCAGCGGCGACCGGGAACAAACCACTTCGATCGGCGGTCTTGGTGTGCAAGGAGTCTTCACGAAGGAGCTTCAGCGCGCGCTACTGGACCATGCGATCGACTTCGCCGTGCATAGCCTCAAGGATCTGCCGACGGAGCCGACTCCCGGACTTTGCCTGACCTCGGTTCCGGCGCGCGGTCCGTTGGGTGATTGCATCGTGTCGGCGAAGTATCGGTCGTTGGATGAGTTGCCGCAGGGGGCCGTCGTCGGCACCGGCAGCCTGCGTCGAAGGTCGCAGCTGTTGCATGTCAGGCCCGATCTGAAGATGGAAGATGTCCGCGGCAACGTCGATACGCGACTCCGAAAACTCCATGAAGGGCAGTACGCCGCGATCGTCTTGGCCGAAGCGGGGCTGATTCGGCTCAAGCTCGGCGAGCATATTGCGCAGGTGCTTCCAAGACATGTCATGATCTCGGCCGTCGGGCAGGGGGCTCTCGGCATGGAATCGCGCGAAGACGACCCGGCGACGCGCGCGGCCCTGGCTCGGCTCGACGACGTCGATACGCATCGCGCGGTTGTCGCGGAGCGGCATCTGTTGCATTCGCTGCGCGGCGGTTGCTTGGCTCCCATCGGGGCCTGGGGGCGCGTCGAGCCGGACGGCCGCCTGCATCTTAGCGCCGTAGTGTTGCGTTCGGATGGTTCGGAGCGGCTCTTCGCCCATCAATCGTCCGAGCCGAACGCGGCACTGGAACTCGGGCAACGAGTCGCCGACGAACTGCTGGCACACGGTGCAGCGCGGCTCATCGCCGGCTCGCGCGAGGGGGCGATGGGGCACGTCGCACCAGCGAAATAACACTCTCGACGAGCCCGTTCGTCAGCGAAGTGCTGCGACTGCCGGCAGCCGATATTGCGCACCGCGACACGCCGAACTCGCCGCAGGCATTGCGAACCGGCTCGATCGGCATCGTGCGAAGGAATCGCGACCGGACGCATCGCACCTTGGAATACGCCGGAAATCACGACTTCCCGTGTCGATCTTCGGCATTTCTTTTTCGCAATGCATTTCGCGGCATGAGCCTTGCTAAATGTCGGTCGTCGCGCAGGGGGGCAACCTGCAACGACCAGCGTCGTCGGATTTAGCATGGCATACGGAATGTACATCTCGGCCGAGGGTGCGCTCGCGCAACAAACCCGGCTCGAGACGATCACGAACAATATCGCGAACGCCGACACCGCAGGCTTCAAGCGCGATCTCGCCATCTTCCAAGCGCGCAATGCCGAGGCGATCGATCAAGGTCTTGCCCAGCCGCACGCCGGCACCGTCAACGACGTCGGCGGCGGTGTGATGGTCAAGCAAAACCAAACCGACTTCTCGCAAGGCCCGTTGAAGAGCACGAACATTCCGACCGATTTCGCGATCAAAGGTCGCGGCTTCTTTGTCGTCGAGAAAGACGGCGAGAAGATGCTGACCCGCGCAGGAGGCTTTCAGCCGTTGCCCGACGGCACTCTGGCTACGAACGACGGCTATCCGGTTCTCACCGAAGAAGGAGAGCCGATCGTGATCGCGGGCCCTTGGCAGTTCAGCGAAGACGGCACGATCACTTCGGAAAACGGCGTGGCACGGATGGCAATCGCCGAACCGGCTTCGCTCGGCGACTTGGTAAAAACCGGCGAGAACCTGTTTCGCCCGCTCGGCCCGGTTGCCGCCTTGGCGAACGAATTTCGTTCGGTCGCGCAAGGCATGCTTGAAGGTTCCGGCACCACGGCCGTGAAGGAAATGGTCGAGATGATCGAAACGACGCGGGCCTATGAAGCCAACGTCAACATGATCAAGAACCACGACTCGATGTTCGGCACTCTGATCAGTCGTGTCCTGAAGGTCGGCTAGTAGAAACGGATTTCTCTCTCTCTTCGAGACGTGAGCTAAGACATGAGCGTTCAATCGTTGTACACCGCCGCGACCGGCATGCAGGCCATGGAGACGAAGCTCGACGTCGTCGCCAATAATCTGGCGAACATCAATACGACGGCGTTTAAGAAGGCCCGCGCGAACTTCGAAGACCTGTTCTATCGCCAAATCAAGCTCCCCGGTGCGCAAGACGCGCAAGGCAACTTCACGCCGACGGGCATCGCGGTCGGGCTCGGTACGCGCGTGGAAAGCACGCAGACCGACTTCTCGCAAGGAGCCTTCGCCACGACGAACGCCCCGCTCGACATCGCGATCGAAGGTCGCGGCTTCTTTATGGTGCAAGATCCATCGACGGGCCAGAACGTCTACACGCGCGCCGGCAACTTCTCGCTCAATTCGCAAGGAGTGCTCGTCACCGGCTCCGCTCAGACCGGCCGCACGGTGCAGCCGCAGATCACGATTCCGCAGGATGCCTTGAACGTCGTGATCAGCCCGGAAGGGGTCGTGTCGTACAACCAAGTCGGCAACCCGCAGTTCCAACAAGCGGGCCAGCTGCAACTCGCGACGTTCATCAACCCTGAAGGCTTGATCAAGCAAGGGGAAGGGATCTACCTCGAGTCGCAGTCGTCGGGCTCGGCCAATCTCGTGAACCCCGGGCAACAAGGAGCCGGCGTGATGCGGCAAGGTGCTTTGGAGCAATCAAACGTCGAACCGGTCCGCGAATTGATCGACCTGATCACGACGCAGCGTTCGTTCGAATTGAATTCGCAGGCCGTGCAAGCCGGCGATCAAGTGTTGCAACTCGTAGCGAATCTTCGCCGGTTCTAGAAAGCAGCCTATTAAATGACCAATCGAACTACGACGCTCGCGGCCTTCCTCTTCGCTTCGCTCGCGATCTTCGCTTGCGCAGCGGACGGAGCCGAAGTTCGCTTAAAGGCCCAAGCCCGCTGCCGCACCGGCGTCGTGTTGCTCGGCGACATCGCCGAAGTATTCGCGGCCGAAGCTTGGCAAACCGAACAATTGCGGGCCATCGAACTCGGCCCGGCTCCTTCGACCGGCGGCCGGCGCTTTATTCGAGCGCGTGAAGTGCAAGACGCTCTGTGGATGCGCGGCATCAATCTCTCGTCGCACCAAATCAGCGGAGCCGATCGAATCGAAGTCACCGGGCCCGGCGAAGCGGTCGCCGCCGTCGATAAGCCGACGTTTCGTCCAAGCAGCACGCAACGCGAACGGGCCGAGAAAACGGTGAGCGAGTTCGTCCTGCGTTACCTCCGCACGCAAACGACCGGCCGCGAACCTTATACCGTGACCGCAACCTTGAGCGACGAGCAAGTCGACACGGTGCTCACGTACGGGAGTCGCTTGCAAGTCGCCGGAGGAATGCAACCTTGGACCGGCAAGCAACGATTTACTTTGGCGACCGAAGAAGGAGCCAAGCAGATTCGCTTCGACGTCGACGCGGAAGTCGGGCTGCCGCCGGGCGTGGTCGTGGCGCTGAAGAGCCTACCTGCCGGATCGATCATTCATGCCGGCGACGTGGCGTTGAAGCCTGTGACTTCCGTGAACGAAGGAGCGCAGCCCTTCTATAACTTGGAAGACGTCATCGGACATGAGACGACATGGTCGATTCCTGTGGGAACGATTCTCGGACGAAACGGCATCCGCCGACCGCAAGTCGTACGACGCGGCGACGCCGTGACGCTCTACGCTCGGAGCGCGGGCCTGCGAGTGCGCACGACCGTGCGAGCCCGCGAAGACGGCAGCGTCGGCGACTTGATCACGGTGGAAGCCCTAGGCAATCGCGAACCGTTTTACGCTCGCGTGACGGGAGTTCAAGAAGCGGAAGTATCGGCCGATCCGGCAGGTGCGGTGCCGCAAGGTGCGGCCACGCCGGAGCCGCGTGCGGCGATCGCCGGTCGTCCTGGTTTCCGAGGAGAGGTCCGATGATTTATCGAGTGATGAGCATAGTCGCCCTATCGATGTTCGCCGTTCTCGGCGGCGGAAAAGTCGCCCAAGCGCAGCGTGCGAGCTTGTATCAGCAGCAAGTCGCCGGCCGGCCGTTGACGCTCGAAGGGAATTCTTGGCTCTACGTGCAAATGCCCCCGGCGCGCGAGATTCAGGTCAACGATCTGATCACGGTGCTCGTCAAGCAGAAGCAACAATCGCAGAGCGAAGGTCAGGTGAATCGGATCCAACAATCCGGTATCGACGCGCGATTGCGCGATTGGGTGCAACTCGACGGCCTCGGAATCAAGCTCGCTCCGCAAACGGCCGGCGATCCTCGGGCCCGTGCTTCTCTCGACAGCACACTCCGCACGAATGCGGAATTGGAGACGGCATCGTTCATCCAATTCAACATCACGGCGACCGTCGTCGACATTCGCCCCAACGGCAACCTCGTGCTGGAAGCACACGGCTCCGTTAAAGATAACAACGAAGTCTGGGAAGCATCGCTTTCGGGCATCGTGCGTCGGCAAGACGTTCAGCCCGACAACACGGTCTTCAGCGAGAAGATCGCCGAGTTGAGCGTTCACAAGCGAGAGACGGGACATATTCGCGATGCCTATAAGCGTGGCTGGGCTTTGCGAGCCTACGACGCCTTTAAGCCGTTCTAAAGAAGGTCGCTCCGTCTGGTTTTGTTCTTCACGTCGAACATAAGTAAGGTCCTCGCGATGTCTAAAGTAATCGCTCTCCTGATCGTCGCCGCTCTCGCCGTCGCACCAAGCGACTTGCATGCGGCGGTTCGATTGAAGGACGTCGCTCGCGTGAAAGGGCAAGAAACGAACTCGCTGCAAGGCCTGGGATTGGTCATCGGCCTCAAAGGCACCGGCGACGGAGGTAAGTATCTCCCGACGATTCGCAGCCTTGCGACCGTGATGCAATACATGCGCAGCCCGTTGCTGGAAGGGCCCGGCGAGTTGCGCGATGCGTCGAACGTGGCGCTGGTAATGGTCACGGCGACGGTTCCCGCCGGTGGGGCACGGCAAGGAGACCAACTCGATTGCCAAGTCAGCTCGATCGGTGCGGCGAAGAGCTTGGTCGGGGGCCGGCTGTTCCTCGCCGCGTTGCAAGGGCCCGACATCGATAGCCCGCGAATTTACGCCTTTGCGGAAGGGTTGATTCATATCGACGATCCGCAAGTCCCGACGGTCGGTCGGATCCGCGACGGCTGCCGTTTGGAAGAAGACTTCTTCAATCCGTTCATCGATCACGACCGGATGACGCTCGTGCTCGATCGGAACCATGCCGACTTCGAAGTGGCGCAAGAAGTAGCCGAAGTCATCAATAGCCAATTGAGCATCCAATCGGGCGAGCCGACCCCGGCGAAAGCGTTGAACTCGCAGAACATCGTCGTCAACGTGCCGGCGCAGTATCGAGACGACTATGTCTTGTTCGTGAGTCAGATCATGAGCCTAACGATGTCGGAGCCTGCTACCGAAGCGCGAGTCGTGATCAACGAACGGGCGGGAAGCATCGTGATCGGAGCCGACGTCGAGATCGGCGCGGTCGTCGTGAGCCATAAGAACATCGTGATCGAAACGGAAAACAACTTGCCGAACGATCGTTTCATTCCGATCGATCCGGCCGGGACGCAAACGACGAAGCTCCGCTCGCTCGTCGCGGCTTTGCAAGCGGTCAAGGTGCCGAACGCGGACATCATCGAGATCATCAAAGGACTCGATCGCAACGGCAAGCTGCATGGGCGGTTGATCGTCGAGTAGGGACTTATACGAACCGGTTTGGTCGTTACTTAGTATTCGTTCGAGTTGAAAAAGGAATATCGCATGTCGTCCGCCATCAGCGCTCTCGGGGGCAAAGCTTCGACGTTCGACGCCATCGCGGGAAAGAACGATGTGACGCGGCTTAACGCAAAGGCTTCGACCGCCGATAAGTCGGAGTTGCGTACGGCGTTCGATTCGTTCGTCGGCGAAGTGTTCTTCGGCCAGATGATGGAGAGCATGCGGAAGACGGTCGGCAAGCCGGCGTATATGCACGGCGGTCGCGGGGAAGAAGTCTTCACGAAGCAACTGGATCAAATGTTTTCCGAGCAGATGAGCAAAGCCTCGGCCTCGCAATTCACCGGCCCGATGTTCGATTTGTTTTCGCTGAATCGTAGTTAGTAGAACTCGTCCGCTGGTTCGAATTCCGCCGCTCGAAAGTAGTTTCGCTTCGCAAATAAGGACGTTTGCCGCATGTCGCTCGATACCTCGTGGGAAGCGGAATTGGCTGAGTATCTGAACGAGCTCTCCGTTGCGCAAGACGAACTGCTGGGTGTATTGAACCGTAAGCTGGCCTTGCTCGGCGCTGCCGACACGGCGGGCCTGCAAGCACTCGGCGAGGTCGAGCTCGCGCTCAGCGCGCGATTGAACGCGTGCTATCAACGTCGCAGCGAAATGCTCGGTCGAGCAGGAGCGCAAGGTCTTCCGTCGGACAGCTTGCGGTCGTTGACGGGATCGTTGCAAGGCAAGCAACGCCGGCAACTCATCTCCGAGGTTTCGCAAGCCGAAGAGAAGTCGCGTCTATTACAACATCAAAGCCTTACGAATTGGGTAGTAACGCAACGCGCGCTCTTACATCTCTCACATTTGTTAGAGATTATCGCGACCGGCGGCCGGTTACGTCCGACATATGGAAAGGAGGAGCCGGCGGCGGTAAGTGGTGCGTTGTTAAATCGCGCCGTTTAGGAAACGCTTACGGTTCTTCGTCAGGCGAGGGACCGCTTGAGGATGCTGCGAGATCGACGGTGCGCTGCGCCGTTTGATTTCGTTCGGCATTGCGGTCGGCTCGCCGGCACCATTCATGGGTGACGAGACCGATGTCGCTATTCAGCAGCTTACAACTGGCGAGCAATGCGCTTCAGGCGCAGTCGATCGGCCTACAGGTCGTCGGCCAGAATATCGCCAACGTCAACACGCCCGGCTATAGCCGCGCGGAGTTGAATCTTACTCCTGCGGCCACGCAGCGAGTCGGCCGGCTGTTGCTCGGGCTCGGGGTCGATGTCGAGTCGATCAAGCAACGGATCGACGAGCATCTGAACGAGCGCCTCCGATCGGCCTCGGCCGATCGCGTCGGCGGTGATGTGCAACAGCAGGCGTATTCGCAACTCGAAGGAATCATCAACGAACTGTCGGACACCGATCTCAGCACGTCGATGAACGCGTTTTTCGGCGCGATCTCGCAGGTGCTGAGTCAGCCGGCTTCGGTTTCCGTACGAAATCTCGCGGTGTTGCAGGGGCAGACGCTCGCCGGCGATATCAATCGCTTGGCCTCGCGCGCCACGGAAGTGCGCGACGATTTGAACGATCAAGTGATCGAGTTGGCGCCCGACGTGAACCGGCTGCTGACCCGCATCGCGGACTTCAACGTGAAGATCGCGACCGCGGAAGGAGGGGGCTCGCTCGGGAGCGATGCCGTCGGTTTGCGCGATCAGCGTAGCCAGGCTTTGGAGCAACTCTCGCAACTCATCGACGTGCAGACTCAGGAACAACCGAGTGGCGCGATCAACGTGTTCGCCGGCGGCGACTTTCTCGTCTTCGAAGGGGTCCATCGCCAAGTCAAAGTCGAGAATACCCAAGAAAACGGACTCAACGTCGCCAAGCTCTTGATCACGGAAACCGATTCGCCGATCCAATCGGCATCGGGCAAGTTGGCCGGCTTGGTCGACGCTCGCGACAACATCATCGGGGGCTTTCTCGGCAAATTAAACGACTTCACGAAGTCGTTGGCGTTCGAGTTCAACAAGGTGTTCTCGTCGGGGCAAGGGCTCAGCGGCTACAGCCAAGTTACCGCCGACCAACCGGTCTTGAACAAAGACGTAGCGCTCGACGCGGCGGGGTTGGCGTATCGACCGGTCAGCGGCTCGTTCAACGTGCTCGTGCATGACAAGCAGACGAACCTGACGCACACGACGCGTATCAACATCGACCTCAACGGACTCGACGACGACGACACCACGCTGACGAAACTCGCGGTCCAACTGAACGGCGTCGACGGTATCGCGGCATCGATCGATGCGAACGGGAAGCTAATCTTGAAGAGCCAGTCTCCCACGTCGGATTTCTCGTTCGGCGACGACACTTCCGGCGTCTTAGCGGCGCTTGGAATCAATACGTTCTTCACCGGCACGAGTGCCGCTACGCTCGGCATCAATGCCGTGGTGAAAAGCGATCCGTCGAAGTTCGCGGCCAGCCGTTCGGGCATCGACGGCGACACGGCAAACGCCGTCGATTTGGCGAACTTCAGCGATCGACTGCTCGATTCGGCCAATGGCCGGTCGATCTCGCAATACTACGAACAGCTCGTCGGTGACGTGACGCAAGGCTCCGCGGTCGCGAAATCGGTGGCGACCGGGTTTCAGACGTTCGAAGACACGTTGCGCGGACAGCAGCTGGCCGTGAGCGGTGTGAATATCGACGAAGAGACGATCTCGATGCTCGGTTATCAGCGTGCTTATCAAGCCTCGGCTCGCTTCATCAAAACTATCGACGACCTGTTGAACCTGCTCAGCAACTTATAGCAATACCCGAACGCTCGAACCGGACCACGCTCGTCACGCTACGCACTAGTTAGATCAAGCCATGTGTGCCATCAGTTCCACACCCACCTCGCGACTCAGTAACGCGTACATCTCTGCGCAGATCTTAGCGCAGATCCAGACGAATCAGGCGAACCTGTTCACGGTTCAGCAGCAGTTGGCGAGCGGTCGTCGGGTGTTGGCGCCGAGCGACGATGCGCAAGCCGCTGCCCGCGCGATCACGCTGCAAAGCTTGTTGGAGCGCAAAGACACGGTTTCGTCGAGCCTGAGCACGAATCAATCGTATCTGAGCGCGTCGGACGATGCGCTCGGCAGCGTTGCCGATATGTTGAGCGAGTTGCGTGCCACGGCTCTGTCGGTAACGGGCAATAACGTCAGCTCGCAGGAACGACAAGCCGCGCTCGCCGAGGTCGATCAAGCGGTCAGCCGGCTATTGGTTACGGCCAACCAGACGTTTCGCGATCGTTATTTATTCGCAGGTTCTCAGGCATTATCGGCGCCCTTTCAGCGAACCACGAACGGCATCGCGTACGTCGGCAACGATAATAGCTTGTCGGCCCTCTCCGACATCAATCAGCTTTTTTCCACGAACGTGACGGGAAATCAAGCTTTCGGGGCGTTTTCGCAAGCCGTGCTCGGCATCGCCGATCTAAACCCCGTGGTCACGCGAGATACGCGGCTCGTCGATCTCAATGGCGGCGCCGGAGTGAGAACCGGAAGCATCAAAGTTTCCGACGGCACGAAGACCAGCGTCGTCAACATCGCCGGCGCGGCGACGTTGGGAGACGTGGCTCGCTTGCTCGAATCGAATCCTCCTCCCGGCCGAACCCTGACGGCACGCGTCACGAACGAAGGGTTGCAAATTACGTTGAGCGGCGGCAACCTGACCATCGATGAAGTCGGCGGCGGTACGACCGCGGTTTCGTTAGGGATCAAACGCACGCTGGGGACGGGGGCAGGTCCGTTCGTCGGGGCTGATTTGAGCCCGCGCCTTTCTCTCGTTACGCCGGTTCGCGATATCTTGGGCACTCGCGCCCAAGGGTATGTGACGGCGACCGGCGCGAACAACGATCTGCTCATCGAAGCCAATCGGTCGGGTGCCGACTTCAACGGCGTGAAGGTCAAATACGTCGACGACAATTGGTTCCAGGCCGATCCGGGAATCACCTCCGGTAACGAGTTCGCGCAGTATCTGACGACGCCGACGAACGCTTCCGCGGTGCTCAAGTTCCCCGGCCGGCCGGGGGTCGATAACGGAATTCAACTGACGGCAGTGACGGCCGGAACCGCATACAACGGCGTTGCCGCGTCGGTGCAGGTTCGTGCGATCGATGGTCTCGGCACGCAAACGACTTACGATGCGAACGCGAAGACTTATGTGATCTCGGTGGAAACGGGAACGACGGTCGGGGCGGCGTTGTCGGCGATTAACACCGGCGGCGGCCCCTTCACGGCGACGACCACTTCCTACGGCAGCGGTTCGTATGTGTTGACCGCGGCCGACACCGGCGGCGCGGGAAACACCTACGCGACGGCAAGCGATGCCTCGACTTTGGTCGTGCATATCCAAGCGGGCAAAACGACGGCGAATCAAGCCGCCGCTGCAATCAACGCCGAGGGAACGTTCAGCGCGAAATCCGATCCGAGCGAAGCAGGAAACGGCAAGGGAACGTTGCTCGACTCCTATAGCGATACCACGGCCGTGGCGACGATGAGCGGCGGCTCCGGTGAGAATCTCGACTTACAGCACGGCTTGCAGATCGTGAACGGCGGGCAAACCTTCACGATCGATCTGAGCAATGCGACGACCGTCGAAGATGTGCTGAACGCCGTCAACGGTTCCGGCGCGCAAGTCTTGGCTTCGTTGAATGCGACCGGAACCGGAATCGATATCCGTTCGCGTCTGAGCGGCTCGAAGTTCTCGATCGGTGAGAACGGCGGCACCCTGGCGACGCAACTCGGCGTTCGTACCTCGACCACTTCGACGGCGCTCAACTCCTTGAACAACGGCAAAGGGGTCGATGTCGCCACGGTCGGAGACGACTTCGCGATCTCCAGCCGCGATGGCACGACCTACAACGTCAACCTGACGAACGGAAATGCGGCCGCGGGGCGGGTCGCAGGAGTCGGTGCGAATAGTGCGTTGCTGTTTAGTCGCGTGGCGCCGGGTCTGAGCGGAAATCAATTCAGCGTCCAGATCGTCGACAGCGGCACGGGCGGCGGCAACACCGTCTCACTCGTCGGGAACACGTTGCGGTACGATGTCGATCTCGCGGCCGGCTTCACGGCCCAACAAGCGAGCGACTTGCTGTCGCAAAACGCGACTTTGAGCGCCCAGTTCGCCGTCCGTCTCGACAAATCGAGCGACAATACGAACGACGGGAGCGGGAACCTTGCCGCTACGGGCGTCGTGGCGTTCGACGGTGGGAAAGACGTGGCACGCACGATCGGCGACGTGCTCGATCTGATCAACAACAACGCCGCCAATCGGGCGAGCAGTGCGCCGGTCGTGGCAAAATTGGCCGACTTCGGCAATGGGATCTCGCTCTTAAACGACGGGCCGTTGGGATCAGCGACCTTTTCGATCACCCGGCTCGGCACCAGCTCCGCCGCGCAAGATCTCGGGCTGATCCCCAATAGCGACACGACGAACAGCTCGGCGGTGGTCGGCACTCCGGCATCGATCGCGATCGCGTCGGCCGGCTCGAACAACAATCTGATTATTTCGTCGGCCCAAAGCGGGGCGTCGCTCAACGGCGTAACTGTGCGGTTTGCGGACGACGGCGTGAGCGGCAACAATTCCGCGAGCTACAACGCCTCGACGCGCGTCCTCACGCTCGACGTCGACCCCGCGACGACGACGGCGCAAGACATCGTCGATCTGTTGGCCGGCGACCCACGCTTCCGCGCTTCGCTTGCCCCGACGGACGGAGGCGTGACCAACAACGGCTCCGGCACGCTGGGAACCTTGCCCGCCGATGCGATTCTGGCGGGGGGAACCGCGGACGTTCTCACGGGCATCGATAGCAACTTGCAACAGGTCGACGGCGTGTTTACGTCGCTGATGCAATTGCGCGCTGCGATCCAAAGCGGCAACCTCGATCAGTTGCAGAGTGCGATCGGCGTGCTGGATGCTTCGGCCGATAAACTTGGGTATTCGCGTGCCGATCTCGGAGCGCGGATGAAAGCGATCGATGCTCTGCAGAGCCGCGTTTCGCTCGAGAGCATCTCGCTGAAGAGCGCGGTCTCGACGGAAATCGAAGTCGACGTCGTCGGCGCGATTTCGGAAATGGCGACGCGACAAGCGGCGTACGAAGCTTCGTTGCGGGTCTCGGCGGCGATGACCAAGTCGACATTATTGGATTTTCTTTAGGCCTTTCGCTTAAGTAGTCGGGTGCGATCGAGTCGGCCTGCGAAGTGGTTGTAATGACTCGACCAATCGCACCGGTATTCCTATCGAAAGAGTTCGCAGCCGGCCGAAACAAGACAAGGTAGCGAGGTACGGCGCTTCGATTTCGCCCGTCATTCGCCGTCGTTGTGGAGGATCTCGAGATGATGCAAATTCGCACGACCCGATTCGGCACTCTGACGGTGGAACCGGAAGATATTCTGACGTTTCGGACCGGCTTCGTCGGACTGGAAGATTGCCGGCAATGGATTCTCTTGGCCGATGCTTCGAACGAGGCGCTCGGCTGGTTGCAATGCACGACGCGCTCGGAGACCGCCTTGGCGGTCGTGAGCCCGCGTCGATTCGTACCCGACTACCGATTTCGGACGTTTCGCAGCGAAATGGCCTCGATCGATCTGGTCAACATGGAAGAGTCGCAGGTGTTGGTGACGGTCTCGCGGCATGACGGAAGCTTGACGTTGAACTTGAAGGCACCGATCGTGATCAATGTGCGCACGCGCCATGGTCGCCAGGTCGTGGCGAACGACGATCATCCGTTGCAATACCTACTGCCCGCAGCGCCGTCGCTTTTGAAGAAGAGTGCATAATCGCTCATTCTTTCTCCCCCCTTAACTAAAGACGATTGTTCTGCCGAACACGACCTGTGAGCTACGCTTGCGTCGCCGGCAAGTTCTGCCGCTCGACGAAGCCGTAAAGTTTAATGGGTTGATGTCCCAGGAAGGAGCCGACGATGCTTGTGCTTTCGAGACAACGCGACGAGAGCATCATCATCGGTGATAACATCGTTATCACGATCGTCGATATACGTGGAGATAAGGTACGGCTTGGTATCAACGCGCCGACCGAGATCACCGTGCATCGGCAAGAGGTCTACGAGGCGATCCAACGCGAAAACCTTCGCGCCAGTCGTCTTGAGCCCAAGGATGCCCGCAACGTCGGTCGAACCGACGTAAAATAGCGCCGCCTCGGCGTTACCGATCGTGAATGAAGAGGGACGCGCAAGCGTTTTGCCTGTTCTCGTCTTTGGCTGCGCGCTACTTTGATCATCGCGCAGGTCGATGTAGTTATTCTTCGGCTCGGCGACATGTCTTTGCTTGTCGCACTCTCACGAGCCGCGTGGCCGTGGCTTGCGGGCGACCGATCCAGTAGTTAGCGATCGAGTTGCTACTCGGCAGCCGATCCGACTCGTCTTGGCGGTTCACGAGTATTTAACCAAGCACGCTACTGTGCGAAGCGGGTTCGGCTCCTCTCTCGTCGGCCTCGGATGCGTGCCGGCAAAATGCAAATTGCCGTGGGTTTACTGCTGTTTAGCGTGCGCATGCACCGCGGTTCGTTCCTCGACGGCTCCTAAGCGTTCACGATTATTCCGGCTGTATCGCTTAGGCCAGATCGAGCAGAAAAAGAAAATTACTCCGTGCTAAATCACGACCTATGGTATCAGTGACATGCAAGTCCCGGCAGCGTTTCGGCGGCAACAGGCCGCGAAAATCGCTCCCCGCGGACAAGCGATGATACAGAAGTGTGAGTCGCGGCCTTGAGAGGTCGAGGACGCGACAAAAATAGCAAGTCGAATGGGCGCTCTCCCCGCATCCGGATCGGCTTGAAGTAAAAAAACCGAGTCTCTTTTATTTTAGGGGTGTCCGGCATGACGCGCATTAACACGAATCTCAGTTCGCTCACAGCGCAGCACAGTTTGCAGCGTGCGAACGACTCGTTGGGGACGGCGTTGACGCGTCTCTCCACGGGCTTACGAATCAACAGCGGTAAGATGCTGCGTTGGGCGAAGTGAGCTCGCTGCTCTCCGACGTCCGTACGCTCGTGCAATCGTCGGCGAATAAGGGTGCGGTCTCCGCAGCCGAAATCGCGGCGAATCAAGTTCAAGTCGATAACGCTCTCGACGCGATCACTCGTATCTCGCAGACCACGGTCTTCGCCGGGCAGAAACTGCTCAACGGCTCGAAGAGCTTCTCGGTCTCGGGTAGCTTGGGCTCGTTCAACAGCCCGACCGACATCACGATCAACTCGTTCGATCCATCGCTCCACACCGCGAGCGCCGCGAACGACGTTGCCTTGAACGTCACGCAAGAAGCCACGAAGAAATCGGTCAGCTTCAAGGGCACCGACTTCAACACCGGCGCCGCAGGCAGCTTGCTCGACCTCTCGGTCGGCACCTCGACCCGCACGACGACCACGGTCGTCACGAACGACTTCGATCTCTCGACCGCGACGAGCAGCTTGAACTCGCTGTCGACCGGTTCGACGAAGTTCAGCCGCGTGATCGAAGGTGGGGCGACCGGCTTTGCCGATTTGAACGGCACCAGTGCGAACACCATTACGTTCGACGTCACGGGCAACCTCGGCACGCAATCCATCTCGGTCAACGTCGCTGACGCTAAGGCCGACACGTCGGTCTTGACCACGGCGATCAACGCCGTCGCGTCCCAAACGGGTGTCATCGCGTCGGGCTCCGGTGCCGGTGGCGATCTCACCTTGACGACGAGTCGTGTCGGTACGACTTCGACGATTGCCACTTTGAATGCCACCGCCGGAAGCTACGCCGGTACGATCTCGACCGCTTCGATCGAGGGCTCGGGCTTCACGGCCATCGCCGCCGCCGCCGCCGAAACGATTACCTTCGATATCACGGGTAACCTCGGTACTCACTCGATTTCGGTCTCGGCCGCCGCTTTGAAGGCCAATAGCACTGCCTTGCAGACGGCGATCAACGCATGGACCGGTTCGACCGGCGTGACTGCCTCTACGGCCGGCGGTGCGGGTGCCGACATCAGCTTAACCAACAGCGCCGTCGGTAACACGGCGATCGCGATCTCCAACGTCGGCGGTACTGCGGTTGCGGGCGATCAAACGATCTTCAGCACCGGTGTCTCGACCGGTACCAACACGGCCGGCACGAACACCGACGTCGCGGAATTCAACGCCGCGATCAGCGGTTCGACGGCCAGCGCCGCCGGTAGCAACGGTGCGTTGAGCACGAAGACCACCGTGTTCACGATCACCGGCAACAAGGGCAGCGCGACGGTTTCGACCGCCGCTCTCTCCGCCGGTGGCCTCACCGGTAACGACGTGATCATCAACAACAACTTCACCGGCAATGCGGGCATCACCGCCTTCGCCGACTTGATCAACACCCGTACCGATAGCACGGGCGTCGTGGCGACGGTCAGCAACACCGGTAACTTGGTGCTCACGTCGCAAGGGATCGGCAGCACTTCGACCGCCGGCCTTTCGGTTGCGGCCTCGGGTGCCGATCAAACGTTGCTCAACAACGCCGGCACCAAGTCGACGGTCACCGGTCAAGACGGCACGTCGAACACGACGACGCTCGAACTCATCGGCGACCTCGGTCGTGCGGTGATCACGTTCAACAACGATGCCGTCATCAACGATTCGACGGCCTTGAAGAACGCGATCAACAGCGTGAGCACGCAAACCGGGCTCACCGCGACCGGCTCCGGTTTCGGTGCCGACGTGAAACTGAGTGCTTCCAAGTTCGGTAGTGCCGGTGTCGTGACGATCAACGCCTTGGCTGCGTCGAACTCGTCCGATATCTCGCTGCTCAACAATGCGGCATCGCGTACCGTCGTCGCCGGGAAGGACGCCGCGGGTACGATCTCGACCTCGGCTTCGACCGGTTCCTTCACCGCGATCGGCGAAAAGATCAGCTATACCGACAGCTCGATCAGCCTCGACGCTCAAGTCGATCCGACGCTCACCCCGTCGGTCACCGCGACGACGACGTTGAAGTTTGCCGCGACCGGCTCGGGTGGTTTGGGCAACTTGACCGGCACCGGAACCGACACCATCAGCTTCACGCTGACCGGCGTCGTCAACGGTTCGCAAGTTACGACCTCGATCACCGGCGTCAACGCTGCCGCCCTCAAGGGCGACAGCCGCGTCTTGGTCGACCTCATCAACAAGAGCAGCACGACTTCGGGTGTAACCGCCACGACGACGGGAGCGACCGGAGACATCGTGTTGAGTTCGACGACCGCCGGCAGCAGCGGGGCCGTGAGCATCATCGCTTCGGCTGCGACGCAAGCCGCCGACGTGACCGCGTTCAACAACTCGGGAACCTACACGGCGACCGTCGCCGGTGCGAACCCGAACGTGTCGAACAGCTTCGATGTGACCGGTGGTGCCTTGTTCCAAATCGGCCCTTCCGTCAACTACGCGAACCAAGTGAATATCAACATCACTTCGCTCGACCTAGAGACGCTCGGACGGGATTACACGACGACGGGGAACAAGGGCCTGTCGTCCTTGCGAACCGGCGGAACCGATTCGCTCGACAAGGCCGATCTGTCCGACGCCGCTTCGCTCGTCGAACAAGCGATCAGCCAAGTCGCTACGCTCCGCGGTAAGCTCGGTGCGGTGCAGAAGAACGCGATCGACAGCAACATCCGCAGCTTGCAAACGTCGCTCGAACAAGTGACGTCGGCTCAGAGCAGCATCCGCGATGCGGACTTCGCTCAAGAAACCGCCGCTCTCACGCGGTCGCAGATTTTGGTTCAAGCCGGTACTAATGTGCTGGCTCTGTCGAACCAAGCTCCGCAAAGCGTGTTGTCGCTGCTCGGACGTTAAGCCTCGTCGTAACCCGACGTTTTATACTGCGGCAGGCGAGGGATTCGTTCCTCGCCTGCCGTTTTTTTGTTCCCGTAGGTCCGAACCGTCGATAAGTAAGGAAGAGTCGCCGCAGACTAACGGCGTGCTAGCATTGCACGGCCGGTTCGTATGCGTGTGATCGCGGTCGAGAAGCAGCCGGTGACGTTGCTGACCAGCGATCTTACGAACCGCAAAAGTCAGCAGGCCGCTTATACCGGAATCTCGGCGAGCCTGGTTTCGCTCTCGTTGTCGGTAGCTCAGTTCGGCAAGGCGAGCGTGCTGAATTCGCGCGTCGCGTCGAGCTCCAACTCGGCGGCGCTCCAAGCCACCGCGACCTCGGCGGCGGTCGTCGGCTCATATAGCTTTCGGCCCGTGAGGCTTGCTCAGAGCCAGCGGTTCACTTCGGCCGGTTACAGCGACGCCACGACCGCTGCGGTCGGCGCCGGGACGATCTCGGTCAAGCGCGGCGGCTTCGTCGATACGGACGTCTCCCTCGATGCGCTCAACGGCGGGGCGGGAGTCGCACGCGGAAAGATCCGCATTATCGATCGGAGCGGAATCGCCGCGGTCGTCGATCTGAGCGCCACGCAATCGATCGGCGACGTCGTGCGGGCGATCAACGAAAACGGCGTGGCCGCCGTCACCGCTTCATTGCAAGGCGATTCCTTGGTCATCACCGACCAATCGGGCCAAACGACGGCGAACCTCACGATCCAAGAAATCGGCGGCGGCAAGACCGCGACCGATCTCGGAATCGCCGGTTCGTTCAATGCTTCGCAAAAAATCGGCAGCGACATCGTCAAGCTCGGGCCCGATACGAAGCTTTCGACGCTCAACGACGGGCTCGGGGTTCGACGTAGCGGCAGCCAAGATGATTTTCGCATCGCGTTGAAAGACGGCACGACCGTCGACGTCAACATTTCGACGACCAAGACCATTCAAGATGTGCTGACCGCGATCAACGGCGACAGCGAAAACTCCGGCAAAGTGACCGCTGCGATCAGCGCCGACGGCGACAAGCTCGTGCTGACGGACAACACCGGCGGTGGGGGTACGCTGTCGGTAAGCGAACGAAACGGCAGCAAGGCCGCGCGCGATCTCGGAATCCTCGGCACGGAACAAGCCGGCGGCGTGCTTACGGGAACCCGCACGCTCGCCGGTCTCGGCTCCGTGCTCGTCAAGAATCTCAACGGCGGCCAGGGGGTTGCGACTCCCGGCTCGATTCAGCTCACCGATCGTAGCGGAGCGACGGCGACCGTCGCTCTCTCGACGGCCCAGAGCCTGAGCGAAGTCGTTACGGCGATCAACGGCGCAGGCCTAGGAATCAAAGCCGCGATCAATACCCAAGGGCACGGCCTCACGATCTCCGACACGACCGGCTTGTCGGCATCCAACCTAATCATCGCCGATGTCGGAGGGGGAACCTCCGCGACCGATCTACATATCGCGGGCGACGTCGCACTGGCGAGTATAAAGACCGGCGATCTCCATGCCGCCTACATCAACGACAACACGGCGCTGTCCGGTCTTAACGGCGGCGCGGGAATTTCCGCCGGCCAGTTTAAGATCACGGACAAGTCCGGCACTTCGACGGTCCTCAATATCTCGGGAACCTCGTATAAGACGATCGGCGACGTGATCCTCGGCATCAATGCCGGGGCCGCGGATGTGACGGCGTCGTTGAACGCAACCGGCGACGGAATCCTCTTGACCGACAATTCCGTCGGCAGCGGATCGCTGAGCGTTACCGATTTGCTGGGCGGCAAGACCGCGGCCGACTTGCATCTGCGCGGAACCGGGACCCCCACGATCGACGGCGCGTTCGTCGACAAGATCACGATCGATGCCGACGACACCCTCAACGACGTCGTGCAAAAGATCGGTGCGGGAAGCGCGCCGATCTCAGCCTCCGTCTTCAATACGGGGGGATCCGAAGGTTACAAACTCCTCGTCGGTACGAAGCAGGGGGGAGCGGCCGGACGGGTCGTCATCGACTCCGGAACGACGGGGCTCAACCTCACGCAGTCGCAAAGCGGGCTCGACGCCGTGTTGCAATTGAGCGGCAACGGTTCTTCGCCGGTCGTGTTTTCGTCGTCGTCGAACACGTTTACCTCGGTCGTCGCCGGGGTGTCGATCGACATCACGGCCGCTTCGGCCTCGAACGTTACGGTCAACGTTACGGAGAACGGCGACTCGCTCGTGGCCGCGATCAACAACTTCGTGACCGGCTACAACTCGATCTCGAGCAATCTTAAAGACCAGACCAGCTTCGATTCGGAGACGACCACGGCCGGCTTGCTCCAAGGAGATCAGGTCGCCGTCGGCTTGCGTTCGATGCTGCAAGATCTCGCGGGCCGGCGCTACGGCGGCGGCTCCATCAACAATTTGACGCAAATCGGCCTCAAGCTTACCGGGGGGCAGCTCACGTTCGACGAATCCGTGTTGCGTGCCAAGCTGGCATCCGACCCTGACGGCGTGAAAGACTTTTTCGGCTCGACGGATACCGGTGTAGCCGCCGCCGTCGGCAAGTCGATCAAGAGCTACGTCGACGCAGCGAACGGAATTCTGTTCCATAAGATCGATGCACTCGATGCGCAGCAAACCTCGCTCCAGTCGCGGATCGACGATTTGAACGTGCTCATCGAGAGCAAACGAACTCGCTTAGCGAATCAGTTTCTCTTGTTGGAAAAGACTCTGGCGACGTTGAAGTCGCAACAAAACTCCTTGGCGAGTCTCACGAGTTCCAGTAGCTCCAGCAACTCCAGTTCTTCGAGTTCCAGCTCGTAACGTCTCGATTTCGATATTTCCCTTTCGACCTTAAGCAGCTATGTCGCACACCGCCGGCAACACCTATTTCGAAAACCAGGTTCAAACGGCGTCGCCGCAAAAGCTGCACTGGATGCTCGTCGACGCGGCGTTGCGCGACGCCCGGCGTGCGGAAGAGTCTCTGTTGAAGAACTCTCCCATTCAAGCCAGCGCGGATCTCGCTCATGCCGAAGCGATCATCGCCGAGATTCTGTGTGCCATGCGCCGCGATTTGGCGCCGGAGCTGGTGGACAAGTGCCAAGCCATTTACGGCTTCATCTTGCGATCGCTCTCCGATGCGCATCTGAAAGACGATCTCGGAGCGCTGCAAGGGGCCATTCGCGTGCTGGCGGTCGAACACGAAACCTGGCGCATGGCGGTAGAAAACGCCGCCGCTAAAAAGCCGAGCAGCGCGCCGGCGCCCCATCTTGCTTTCGATTCGAGTGCCGTCTCCAGCGGCTTCTCGTTCGAGGCCTAGTCGCGAAAGCGTTCGGTCACGCTTCGTTGATCGCGCTGAAATCAATTGGCGCTGAAATCCGGCGGCCAACGCAAGCCGCGGCTAGACCCCCCGGCTTTTCCTTTGCCGGTCGGCTGTTCCGCCATCAGCTTCAAGAGCATCTCGCAGCGTCGATCGACGTTCGCTTCTCGCAGCAGCAGCTCTTTCGTTTCGATCGGGAGTTGCATCGTGTAGGAAATCAAATCGGTCAGCATCCCGAGCGAGACGTCCGTACAGAGCAGTTCTTCGAGTTGCTGATGCACCTCGGGCATGTTCGGCAGCAAGCGGCGAAATTGCTCGAGCAGCCGATGCTGAGCCGCGGGGCGTTCCGAGGCGAACTCGGCCGGATAAGCGTCGTCGAGCAGTTCCACGTCGGCTTCGCGAAACATCTTCTCCGGGGGCAGCTCGCGAACGATCCGCACGCGCCGCAAGCCGGCCAGCAGGATGTTGTATCGATCGCCCTCGACGCGCTGATGCGTAAGCACCCGGCCGAGGCATGCCGTCTGTCGGAGCTTCGGTCGGCCTTCGTAATGCTTCTCCCACCCGGGAGATAAAACCGCCATCGCAATGAGCCGGTCGTCTTCGAGGGCTTCTTCGAGCAAGGCCCGATAGCGGGGCTCGAAGATGTGCAACGGTTGCAAGACGTGCGGGAACATCACCAAGTTCGGCAACGGAAACAGCCTCACCTTTCCGGCGAAGGTTTCGGCGTGAAACGACATGGCGTCGTCGGACATGGTGGCTCGTCGCCTCGGATACGATCGTCGGTCTAAGAGGCTTCTTCCGTTTCGGCTACGACTGGCGGCGGATCGAGATGAATCTCGGGAATCAGCTCGGGATCGATCTCGACTTTCGGAAACTCTTCGGTGCTCGCCACGATGGGAGCGAAGCAAGTCTTCAACTGAGTAACGAATTTATCGACATCGAGCCCCAGGTAAGTTGGGCGATACGGTTCGAGATACCCGCAACTTCCGTAAAAAACCTTCTTAGCGCCGCGGATGTTACCGTTGCCGAAGTGATGCAACGCCACGGCTGCTTGAATCAAGCCCTGATAGAACTTGCGCGACGCTCCGAACTCTTCCTGCCAGATTTCTTCCCAGGCTTCGTGGCTTTCGAAGAAATCGCAGGCGTTGAACAGCTCGATCCCTTGTAGATAGAGCGGGTTGTATTCTGCGCCATCCATAGATGCGGTCCCGACGTCCCGTGATTTGGCATGCTCGGCCGAGTCTTGCGGCGGCCGACTTGCGATCGGGAGAAAAAGGGGTTCCACGATCGTCCTCGAATCGAACCTAACACGTTACGGCGACATGGTCAAACACGTCCGTCGCGATCCTGCGCCATGAATCGCAATTCTTGACAGCCTTCCCCCTTCACGGAGAATGACGGCGTTCCGCAACCGACCACGACCCTGCACTCCTTCTACCGCACAGGATCTTGGATGGCCGTCACTGCCGCCGCCAAACAGAAAGCGATGGCTGTAGCCTCGAGCCTGGCGGCATTGTATCCCGAAGCGCATTGCGCTTTGAATTTCCATAGCCCGCTGCAACTGCTCGTGGCGACGATCCTCTCCGCCCAATGCACCGATGTGCGGGTGAATATCGTGACGCGTGATCTGTTTCGCCGCTATCGCACGGCGCAAGACTTCGCCGACGCTCCCCTCGCAGATCTCGAACAGGCCGTGCGCACGACCGGCTTCTTTCGCAACAAAGCGAAGAACATCAAAGCCTGCTGTTGCGAATTGGTCGAGCGCTACGGCGGCGAGGTGCCGCAAGACTTGGCGGCGCTGGTCGTTCTCGCCGGCGTCGGGCGCAAGACCGCCAATGTCGTGCTGGGAACGGCCTTCGGAATTCCTTCCGGAGTCGTCGTCGATACGCACGTCACCCGTCTCACGCATCGCCTCGGGCTCACGAAGCAAACCGATGCCGTGAAGATCGAGAAAGACCTGATGCAGAAGTTGCCGCCGGAAGAATGGATTGATTTCAGCCACCGGTTGATCTGGCACGGACGCCTTGTCTGCCAATCGCGTAAGCCTCGTTGCGAAGCATGCGTGCTGGCCGAGATTTGCCCGAAGATCGGGGTCGCTAAGCCGGTATTGAAGGTGTCGAAGAGCAAGCCGAAGCAGTCGGTAAAGCAGAGGAGTCCGCAGTCGAAGCGAGCCGCCGAAGCGCGAGCGTCGGTCCGTAACGCCGAACAGTCACCAGGAAGATTCCGATGATCCTTTCAGGTCTTGAGATTCGTAAGCAACTGGGAACGAAGATCGTCATCGAGCCGTACGATGAACGGAATCTGAACCCCAACAGCTACAACATGACGTTGCACGACGAACTGATGACCTACGAGGAGGTCGTGCTCGATATGCGCAAGGCCAATCGTGTGCGCCGGCTAACGATTCCCGCCGAGGGCTTGGTGCTGAGCCCGCATCAGTTGTACTTGGGGCGCACGATCGAGCGGACGGAGACGTACGACTTGGTGCCGATGATCGAAGGGCGCTCGTCGATCGGCCGGCTCGGGTTGTTCGTGCATGTCACCGCGGGCTTCGGCGACGTCGGTTTTCGCGGCTTTTGGACGTTGGAAATGTTCGCCGTGCAACCGGTGCGGATCTATCCCGGCGTGCCGATCTGCCAGATCTTCTACCACCAGATCGTCGGCGAGTATGCGAACTACGTCAGCGACAAGTATCAGAACAACCACGACATTCAACCGAGCTTGCTCTTCAAAGAGCTGAACCCGGAGTGCGAAGAAGACCCGCAACTCAAGCTCGATTTCGGCATCGAGCGCTCGCACGCTTGATGCAGTGGTCGGTGGTCAGATAGAAATCGTGACCGAGACGCATCCTAGTGCCGCTTGCGGTTTCGCGAGCCACCCAACACCGCCGCGACGAACTACATCACCGCGAAGTAGTTTTCCACTGCGAAGTCGAACGTCGCCGGCGACATCACGGTCGGCGTCCGCTCGAAGAGGCACAGGTTCTTGATCTGCAGCAGCAGATCGCGCGGTTGGCAGCAGCGGAACGGTCGCTTGACACGTTTGTAGTGCTTCTCGACGAGATAGTCGACCGCCGACTCGACGTACTCGAAGCCGAGCTTCTCGGCCATGAGCGCCATCAGGTCGCGGAACTCTTGCTCCGTCGGATCTTGTACTTCGATCTTGTAAGGGATACGTCGCAAGAACGCGTCGTCGACGAGTTGTTTCGGTTCGAGATTCGTCGAGAAGATGATGAGCTGATCGAAGGGAACCTGAATCTTCTTGCCGTTCGGCAAATTCAAGAAGTCGTAGCGCTTTTCCAGCGGCACGATCCAGCGATTCAACAACTCGTCGGTGCTCATCCGTTGCCGGCCGAAGTCGTCGATGACGAGCGTGCCGCAGTTGCTCTTAAGTTGCAGCGGGGCTTCGCTGATGCCGGTCGAGCGGTTGAGCGTCACTTCCAACGAGTCCATCGTCAGCTCACCGCCGGCGATGATCGTCGGGCGTTGAATGCGGATCCAGCGACGATCGACGTTGATGTTGTTGATCAATCCGTCGCCTCGATCGAGTGGCGCCGATTGATGGTTGCTCGGGTCGAAGAGTCGGATGATTTCGCCGTCGATACTGATCGAGCGCGGAATCCAGATCGTGTCGCCGAAGGCGCGCGTGATGCGTTCGGCGATGCTCGTCTTGCCGTTACCCGGAGCGCCGAAGAGGAACAGCCCGCGCCCGGAGTTGATCGCCGGCCCGAGCCGTCGGAGCATCTTGTCGTTCACCTTCAAGTCGGAGAACGCGCGGCTCAAGTCTTCGCAGGAAGGTTGTCGCTTCGTCAACGATTGCAGCCCGACGCTGGCGACATAATCGCGCAGGCTCACCGGAGCCGAACCGTAATAGGTGCAATGTTCGGTTAGTCTCTTGGCCTTCTCACGGCCCATGTCCGTGAGTTGGTATTGATAGTCGCCGGCGACCGCGGAGTTTCGATAGATGACGAGTTGATCGGACTTCAATTGGAAAAGCATCTCGTCGACCATCTTGAACGAGAGCTTCATCTGGTCTGCGACCTGCCGTCCCGAGGCCGATCCGCACGACAGCAAATACTTAAGCGCGATATTCTCCGCTTCGGCTTCGTTCAGCATTGCCTCGCGAAACGTCTCGGGCTCGCGCGGAACGAACAGATCAACCTCTTCCGTCGAGGGCACGGTTGCGGCGTCGGCAGACTTCGCTCCGGTTGAAGCAGGCGTTGCGCCGGCGGTCGGGCCGGTCTGCTTCGCAGCCGTGTCGACCGCGGCGGGAGATGCTGTGGCCGAACCGTTCGTCTTGGCCGCCAGGGCCTTGATGCGGCCGAGCAATTCATCGAGTCGGACGTCGGTCGTAGGCGCAGGAGTTGCGCCTCCCGCCGAAGCATTTCCGCCCGAAGATGGTTGCGTTACTGGCATAGGAAGTCATGGACCGGAAGCAGGAACTCGGCGCGGCATGCGTCGAGGCATGCGCGTTCGATGTGGCGCGACCTCCCCGTTCGGGTTTAGACCCTCGGAAATGTCAGTTCACGCAGAAAACGTACGTCGCCGGGCGAAGCGGTCAAATTCGCGATATCGGGTCGGGCTGCTTCGGCGTCGGTTTGATGGTCGCAGAAAGACCGATTGTGCGATCTTTACGGCCTGTAACGACACGGAGCGACGTCAATCCGAATCTTGCGGAATCCGCGGCTTTTTATACCTGAGCCGCTTAAGCATTCTTCATTCGTCGGTGCATGGAATAACGGGGCTCCATCCATTAGAATCTGCGTGCCGCGGCAAGCGATTGCCAAGTCCTTGTCGTTCGGCGAACGGGATTGAGATCACACCCGCGCAGTACCTCCCGGCACGTCGCCTGTTGCCCAGCGCAAGGCGGCGTTTCCCTTCGGCTCAGCAGTAAAGGACCGTTTGCATGTCGTCTTCGGCTCGTCCTCGCGATCCCTTCGGTGCCCGCGATACATTCTCACTTTCCAGCGGCCCGGTCGGTATTTATCGTCTTTCGAAGCTGGAGCAACTCGGCCTTTGCAAATTGTCGACGCTGCCGTATTCGATTCGCATTCTGCTCGAAGCCGTGTTGCGCAACTGCGACGGCTACCAAGTCACCGAAGACGATGTACGCGGCATGGCCTCGTGGAAGGCCGAAAAGACGACCGAAACGGAAATTCCGTTTAAGTGTGCGCGCGTCGTGTTGCAAGACTTCACCGGCGTCCCTTGCGTGGTCGATTTGGCCCACATGCGCAGCGCGATGGACCGGCTCGGCGGCGACCCGAACAAGATCAATCCGTTGATTCCGGTCGATCTCGTGGTCGACCATTCGGTGCAGGTCGATCGTTTCGCGACGGACGCCTCGCTCGAAGAAAACGAAGAGCTCGAATTCGAGCGCAACGGCGAACGCGACGAATTCCTCCGCTGGGGCCAAAAGGCGCTCGACAACTTCCGCGTCGTCCCGCCGGGGCTCGGCATCGTCCACCAAATCAATTTGGAGTACTTAGCCAAATGCGTCTTCGTGCGCGACGACGGGCTCGGCCCTTGCGCGCTGCCCGACACCCTCGTCGGCACCGATAGCCACACGACCATGATCAACGGTCTCGGTGTGCTCGGCTGGGGGGTCGGCGGGATCGAGGCCGAAGCGGCCATGCTCGGTCAACCGATGTACATGCTCTTGCCCGACGTCATCGGCGTCGAGCTCTCCGGCGAATTGCCGGCCGGCACCACGGCGACCGACCTAGTGCTTACCGTGACGCAGATGCTTCGCAAAGAAGGGGTCGTCGGGAAGTTCGTCGAGTTTTGCGGCCCCGGCGTAACGAAGATGAAGCTCGCCGACCGCGCGACGATCGCCAACATGGCTCCGGAATATGGCGCCACGATGGGCTTCTTCCCGATCGACGACGAGACGCTGAGCTTCCTCCGCCGCACCGGTCGCACCGCCGCCGAGGTCGAGCTGGTCGAGCGCTACATGAAGGAGCAAGGTCTGTTCCGTACCGATGCGACGCCGATTCCCTCGTTCACGAAGCTGCTCAAGATGGATCTCTCGACGGTCGAGCCGAGCCTCGCGGGCCCGAAGCGGCCGCAAGATCGGGTGGCGCTCAAGAACGTGAAGAGCGAGTTCGCCGCATCCCTTAAGGCTTCGGTCGATAAGCGAGGCTTCGCGCTCGACGATGCCGCACTTAAGCGGATCGGCAACGTCGTCGACAACGGCCACTCGGCCGAAATCACGCACGGAGCGGTTGTGATCGCCGCGATCACGAGCTGCACGAACACCAGCAATCCGTCCGTGATGCTCGGGGCCGGCCTCTTGGCTCGCAACGCCGTTGCCAAAGGCTTGAAGGTAAAGCCTTACGTGAAGACGAGCCTCGCTCCCGGCTCGCGCGTCGTCGCCGATTACCTCGAGCGGGCCGACGTGATGAACGACCTCCGCGCGCTCGGTTTCAACATCGTCGGCTACGGCTGCACGACCTGTATCGGCAATAGCGGGCCGCTGCCCGATGCCGTCGCCAAGGCGGTGGTCGATAGCAACTTGGTTGCCTCGGCTGTGATCAGCGGCAACCGCAATTTCGAAGGGCGTGTCAATCCGCACGTCAAGGCAAACTATCTCGCCAGCCCGCCGCTCGTCGTGGCGTACGCTCTGGCGGGCTCGACCGATATCGATCTGACGACCGAGCCGCTCGGCATCGGCAACGACGGCAAGGCGGTCTACTTGAGAGACATTTGGCCGACCGCCGCCGAGGTAAGCGAAGTCGTCGAGCGCTGCGTCGTGCCCGAGATGTTCCGAACTCGCTATTCCGACGTCTTCAACGCCAACCCTCGTTGGAACGCGATCAAGATCACCGAAAGCGATCTCTTTGCCTGGAACGAAGCGAGCACCTATGTCCAAGAGCCGCCGTTCTTGATCGACCTCCCGAAAGAAGCCTCGCCGATTAAAGCGATCCACAGCGCTCGGGTCTTGGCCGTCCTCGGCGATTCCGTGACGACGGACCATATCTCGCCGGCCGGCAACATCGCGAAGAATAGCCCCGCGGGGCGGTTCCTCATGGAGAAGGGGGTCCAACCGGTCGACTTCAATAGCTACGGCGCTCGCCGCGGCAACGACCGAGTCATGACGCGCGGCACCTTCGCCAACATTCGGATCCGCAACCACATGGTTCCCGGCGTCGAAGGAGGCGTGACGCGCTACCTTCCGGACGGCGAACAACTCTCGATCTACGACGCTGCGATGCGCTATAAGGCCCAGTCGGTCCCGCTCGTGATCCTAGCGGGGGCCGAATACGGCACCGGCAGCAGCCGCGATTGGGCCGCTAAGGGAACCTACCTGCTCGGCGTTCGCGCCGTGATCGCGACGAGCTTCGAGCGCATTCATCGGAGCAACCTCGTCGGCATGGGAATTCTGCCGCTCGAATTCACCGGCGGCCACACCTGGCAAACGCTCGGCCTGACGGGGGAGGAAATCTTCGACTTCGCCGGTCTCGACGACAACCTTCAACCGCGGAGCATCCTCAAGGTCCACGCGACCACTCCGGCCGGCAAGGCGATCGAGTTCGAAGCCCGCGTGCGGATCGATTCGCAAGTCGAACGCGACTATTATCGCAACGGCGGCATCCTCCAAACCGTGCTCCGCAAGCTCTTACTGGAATCGTAAAGAGCCACGAAGCTCGCCTCGGAGGCGCTATCGCGCCGCCGAGCGAGTGCCCGGTGCGAGGTTACGAATCGACGAAGCCGCTTCGGCCGGGCGTGGCATCGCAGCGACGTTCCGAATCCGAGCGATCTTCGCCGTTTTGCGGCCGATGACCGTCGTCGAATAGTTCCATTCCTCGAACGTCCGTCGCCAACGGGCCGCGATCTCGCGGCGCACCGGTTCGGAGAGCGGTGCGTGGTTCCCCTTCTCGTACGTTCCCAGGCTCGCGATGTAACGTTCCACGGCCGGCCGCGCCTCGCTGAAGTCGGGGAGGTCGAGCTCTTCGTAGATCCGGCCGAGTTGGCCGGTCGGGTCGCTCTCCAAGTCGTCGTAGGCGACCTCGGCAAAACAACCGGCGGGAATCAACTTCTTCTGCTCGAAGTAGGCCTCGTACATTTTCCCGTACATCGAAAGAATTCTTTCGTGGTCGTCGTATTCGCGCTGCTGCATGCTGAAATACTGTCGCGAATTCGACTGCAGATGCTTCGTCGAACGATACACCGAGAACGGGTGGCGATGAATATGGACGAACTTCGCATCCGGGAAGAGCTCCAGCAACATGCGGATTCGCGCCGTGTGCGGAGGGGATTTAAACACCATCCGTTTGCCGTATTTGTACGTCACCTTCCGAGCGAACAGCATCATCGCCTCGGCCCACAGCCGCCGTTCCGCTGCCGGGGCGTCGTCGAGGGTAACGTAGCGATCGTAACGCTCGGCGTGCTCCGGAAATGCCCAACTCAGGTAGGGGGAGAGTCCCGTCATGATCGCCAGTGCGAACTCGTCTTCGTACGGCGCTTCCGCCTTGAAGGGGATGTTGTCGAGTTCGAACCGCGTGCTGGGAATCATCCGGCCGAAGGTGTTGGAAACCAGCGCTCCCGACGTCAGAAACGTGTGCGGCGACATGGTGTCGAGGAACTGTGGGTAAGCGAATCGCTCGTCGACGGAGAACAAGTTTTGCAGATGAGTGGTGCCGCTGCGCCAATGCCCGAGCACGAAGATCGGCTTCTCGACCGACAATGCGCGAACCCGCTGCCCGACGAACGCTTCTTCCGTCAGCCGGCCCAGCGAGGTCGACAGCGACAGCGCCGTACTCACGCCGGCCTTGAGCCAAGACCGCGGCGCGACTCGAAACCGATTCGCTTCGAGTGCCGACAGCCAGGCGCCGAACGTCGCTCCCGAAAACATCCCGGGCCCGACATGCTTGAAGAAGCTTTCTCGCCAACCCATGATCGTTCCTAAGTCAATGGCAGCGTTTGGTTGATCGAAACCCGCTCACCGGTGGATCAGACGTAGTTGCGATCGCTGAAATCGGCTCTGTCGACTACTTCGACATTCACGATCAAGCGGTCGTTAAAGTTGATATAACTTTGCCCGTCGGCACCAAGGCCCTGTCGTTCGCGTCTAATGAAGTCTGACACACAATTCGCGAACCGCCTCGAACACGGCGACACGATAGTAAACGCAAACACCATGCCTAAAGCCGGCGCAATCTAAACGCCACGACTCTTTCTACGCACGAACCGGCATCGTCGGCATCGTGCGAAGGTTACGAAACGGAGAACTCGGTAATGCGCAAAGGGGCTGTCGCCGTGATCGTCGCCGACGGTCGGTTCCTCGTGATTCGTCGCGCGGCCGGCGTCGCCGCTCCCGGCAAACTTTGCTTCCCCGGCGGCGGTATCGAACTGGGCGAGACGGACGAGCAAGCCGTCGTGCGCGAGCTGCGCGAAGAATTGAACCTAACGGTCGAGCCGGTGAAGCTGCTCTGGCGCAGCGTGACCCCCTGGCAAGTCGAGCTTTCGTGGTGGGCCGTTCGTTGCGATCGTTTGGCGGATCTGCGCTTGAACGAAGCGGAAGTCGCCGAGGTCTTCTGGTTTGCGCCTGCCGACTTGGCCGCGCATCCGGACTTGCTGGCCGGCAACATGGAGTTCCTGCTGCGCCTCGCCGCCGCCGAGTTCACGCTGGATTAAACTTCGGCTTCCGTCGGATAACGCACAGCCCGCGGCTCGAACCAGCGGTAGATCGCCGGGACGACGAACAGCGTCAGCAGCGTCGACGTCACGAGCCCGCCGATCACGACCGTCGCCAGCGGCTGTTGCACTTCCGCCCCGGAGCTCGTCGCAAAGGCCATCGGGATGAACCCGAGCATCGCGACCAGCGCCGTCATGAGCACCGGGCGAATCCGAGCGATCGCCGCGTTGAACACCGCCTCGGCCTGCGGTTCGCCCCGGCGTCGATGTTCCAAGATCGACGTCAACAACACGACGCCGTTCAGCACCGCCACGCCGAAGAGGGCGATGAAGCCGACGCCGGCCGAGATCGAAAACGGCATCCCTCGCAGCCATAGCGCCGACACGCCGCCGGTCACCGCCATCGGCACGTTCAGAAAGATCAGGAGCGCCGCCTTCGAAGAATCGAACGTCAGATGCAACAGCGCAAAGATCAACAGCAGCGCGGCCGGCACGGCGATCATCAACCGCAGGCTGGCCTCTTGTAAGTTCTTGAATTGACCTCCCCAGGCGATCCGATAGCCGTCGGGAAGTTTCACTCCCGCCTCGACGGCTCGCTGCGCTTCCGCGACGAAGCCCGCGAGATCGCGCCCGCGGACGTTGGCTTGTACCAATATGCGGCGGCTGCCCCCGTCGCGGCTGATCTGCGCCGGCCCTTCCTCCAGCGTTAGGTCAGCCAGTTGTTCCAGCGGAATCTGCCTCCCCTGCGGGTCCGCGATCTTCAATTGTTTCAAGCCGTCGAGATCTTCCCGCCACTCAGGAGCTAGGCGAATTTGCAACGGGAAACGCTTTTGACCCTCGAAGACTTGGTCGACCGCATGCCCGCCGATGGCCGAGACCGCAGCGAGCACGTCGCTCGCATTGATTCCGTAGCGGGCCATGTCTTGCCGACGAATCTTCACCCGCAAGGTCGGTAAGCCGGCCGTATGTTCGACCTGCACGTCGGCCGCGCCCGGCACCTTGCCGACGACCTCGGCGATTTTGTCGGCCGTCGCTTTCAGCTTCGCTAAGTCGTCGCCGTAGAGGCTGATGCCGACATCGCTCCGCACGCCCGCCACGAGCTCTTGCACGCGCAGCTCGATCGGTTGCGTAAAGCTGAAGCTGTTGCTGTTCGGCAGCGCCTCCTTGAGCGCGGCTTCCATCTGCTCGACGAGAACCTCCTTCTTAATTGGCTCGGGCCATTCCGCCGTGGGCTTCAGCGTGATGAGCACGTCGGTGAGGTTGACCGTCATCGGATCGTTGGCGATCTCCGGCCGGCCGGTTTTCGAAACGACCGACGTCACCTGCGGGAAGCCCATCAGAACCTTTTCGAGCGTGGTCGTCATCTGCGTCGAGGCTTCCAGCGAGACGCTCGGCAGCCGGATCGCTTGGATCGCGAGCGAACCTTCATCGAGCCGGGGCACGAACACGGCCCCCAACTGCAACGCCGCGACGACGCTCAGCCCGAATATCACCAACGCAATCGCCACGACCTGGCCGGGATGTGCGATCGCCTTCGCAAGCAACGGCCGATAGAGGCGCTTCGCCCAGCGAATCAGAAACGTCTCTTTCTCTTTCACGTTCGAGCGTAAGAAGATCGAGCCTAAGACGGGCATCAGCGTGAGCGCCAGAATGAGCGACGTAAGCAGCGCGAAGATCACGGTGAACGCCATCGGCCGAAACATTTTTCCTTCGAGTCCGCGCAGCGAAAGAATCGGCAAATACACGATCATGATGATGCCGACGCCGAACACGACGGGCCTTGCCACTTCATGGCATGCCTCGCGAATCAAGCTCCGCGGCACGCGCTCGCCCGGATGTGCGTGCGAATGTTCCGCCGCCCGGCGCACGATGTTTTCGATCAACACGACCGAGCCGTCGACGATCAGCCCGAAGTCGATCGCGCCGAGGCTCATGAGGTTGCCCGAGAGTCCGGTCAGCACCATCCCGATGCACGCCCCGAGCATCGACAACGGCACGGCGAGCGCCACGATCAGCCCCGCGCGCACGCTGCCGAGCAACAGCAACAGCACGACGATCACCAACACGCCCCCTTCAATGAGGTTCTTCGTCACCGTCGCGATCGTGTGCCGCACGAGCTCCGTGCGATCGTAGAACGTGCTGATCTCGATCCCTTCGGGCAGCGTCTTTTCGATCTCGCGTTTCTTCTGCTCGACGCGGTCGACCACGGTCCGCGCGTTCTCTCCCATCAGCAGCATCACGATGCCGACGACCCCCTCTCCCCGGCCGTCGCGCGTCACGGCTCCTTGCCTGAGCATCGGAGCGAACCGCACTTCGCCGACGTCGCGCACGTAGATCGGTGTCCCGTCGGAGCGCTGGTCGAGCACGATGTCGGCGACGTCGGCCAGCGACTGGATCAAGCCTTCGCCGCGGATCACGCGCTGCTCTTGCTGATGGACCAAATAGCCGCCGCCGGCGTTGGAGTTGTTGTTCTTCAGCGCCTCGAATACGCGGCTGATCGACACGCCGTAGTTCAGCAACTTGTTCGGATCGAGCTGCACTTCGTACGTCTTCAATTGCCCGCCGAACGTATTGACCTCGATCACGCCCGGCACGCGCCGCAGCTCGTAGGCGATGTTCCAATCGAGAATCTCGCGCCGCTCCATGAGCGAGTGGTGGTAGCCCGGCTTCGAGCGGACCTCGAATTGATAAATCTCCCCGAGCCCCGTCGAAATCGGACCCATCTCGGGCCGGCCCATGCCGTCGGGAATGTTGCCGCGCGCGATGAGCAGCCGTTCGCCTACCATTTGCCGAGCCCAATAGATATCGGTCCCCTCGGCGAACACGACTGTCACGGCCGACAAGCCGAACTGGCTCACCGAGCGCACTTCTTCGACGCGCGGCACGCCGCTCAACGCCGTCTCGACGGGGAACGTGATGAACTGCTCGACCTCGAGCGGCCCGAGCGCCGGCGAGACCGTAAGAATCTGGACCTGCACGTTCGTCACGTCGGGCACGGCGTCGATCGGCAGATTCACGGTCGCCCACATGCCGACGGCGATCAGCAACAGCGTGTTGAGCGCGACGACGAAGCGATTGCGCAGAGCGAAGTTGATGAGGCTATTGATCATGGTGCGAGGTTTCAAGGTTCGAGGCGAAGAAGAAGATGCGGAAGCTTGCGCGAAAGAACGGCGGCGAGGTTAATCGGCCAGTAGGTCTTTCATAAACAAGCTCTTCAACTCGAAGCACCCTTCCACGACGATCGACTCTCCCTCTTTCAACCCCGCTGCGACTTCGACATACGGCTTGATCGTCCTCCCGAGCCGCACTTCGCGCCGCTCGAATTCATCGTCGCCGATCAGGACGTAAACGTAATTCTGCTCCTGTCGCTGCACGGCCGATTCCGGAATCTGCACGCGCGCCGCCGATTCGCCGATCGGCAGGCGAACGTCGACGAACATCCCCGGCTTAAGCAAATGCTCGTTGTTCTGCGCGACGGCGATCAGTGTGACGGCCCGCGTTTTCTCATCCACTTCGTCTCCCATGTGAAACAGCTCGGCCGTGAATTCGCGGTCGGGATAGCCGGCGGAATGAAACTTCAGCGGTTTGTCCGACATGCGCAATAGCGACGAAAGGTCTTTCTCGAACACCGCCGCATGAATCCAAACTTTCGCGAGGTCCGTGATCTCATACAACTGATGCGCCGGGCCGACGTGCTCCGACAACACTGCATGCTTCTCGACCACGGTTCCGTCAAACGGCGCGCGAATCGGGTAGTGCGCCATCTTTTCTCCTTCGGCCAGCGGGTCCATCGCGTCGATCTCTTTCTCGCCGTAGCCGAGAATCAAAAGCGAAGCCCGGCTCATCCGTTCGGCGGTGAGGGCTTCTTGCAGTTTTTGATCGGCCTCGATCCGCTTCTGCTTCGTCGTGAATTTCAATTGCTCGACGATCGCTTGGTAAGTCGCCGCGGCCGATTCGTACTCGGCCTTGGAGCGAATGAAATCTTTCTCGACGCCGACGTTCTGCGCGCGCAACGTCTTCAACCGTTCGTAGTCGGCCTGCGTTTGATGACGTTTCGCATACGACGAGATCAGCAGTTGCCGATTGTCGCCCATCGGCTGGTCTCGAATTTGCGAATCGAGCGTCGTTACTTCGGGCCCTTGCTCTAGCAAGTTGGTCAACGCCAACGTATTGGTCATGATCGTTTCCGACCACTGGTGCGTCGTCTTGGCGAAGCCGAGGTTCATCCGGTTGCGAACCAAGTCGAGCTTCGCTTGGCCGACCTCCTTGCTGTCGACGATCGCCAGCACGTCGCCGGCTTTCACCGCTTGGCCGAGTCGCACTTTCGCCTCGCGCAGCACTCCCTCGACCTGGGAATAGATATGCGCCAGCCGTTCTTCGTCGACCGCGAGCTTCCCCGTCACGGAAAGGACGTCGTTCAACGCGAGATGCCGCACCGGCTCGACCCGCACACCGGCCGCTCCCCAGCGCGAGCGCTCGAAGCGCACCCGATCGACGGCCGGAAGCTTCGGTTGTTCGGCAACCGCCGCTGCGGTCGGGCTTGCGTTTCCGTTCTCATTGCCGTTCCCGTTCAAGGAACGAACTTCGCCGCCGGCCTTGCGCCAATTCAAGACCATGAAGCCGAGCAGCAGTAGAGCGACGGTGGCGAGCGTGAGCTCGAACCAAGTGCGGCGAGATACGAGCGGGGGGGCGATGCGCGTCGTCATAGGGTTTCGTCGATTGTGCGAAGTGCCGGCCTGTTTTAAGTTACAGCATCGAAGTTACTTGAACGCTCGTCGTCCGTATGCCGGGCATTCCCCACCGCCCGCAAATCGGCGTGCCGGGGAAACCCCTGCAAGCTTTCATTCTTGATCCTTATGGAATCGCAATTCATCGCTTGGCTTCGCTCGCGCTTGCCTCCGGCAACGGCCGGCGTGCTCGTCGGGCCCGGCGATGATGCCGCGGTCCTGGCGCAGTCGGAGCAGGGGGATACAGTCGTCACGACCGATATGCTGATGGATGGGGTCGATTTTCGGCTCGCCGAAGCCGACCCTCGGCGGATCGGCCGCAAAGCGCTGGCCGTGAACCTGAGCGACCTCGCCGCGATGGGCTCGATTCCGACGGCCGTCGTCGTGAGCCTCGCACTTCCGCACGCCGGCGGCTTCGCGCTCGCTCAAGAACTTTACGAAGGGCTGTTGCCGCTCGCCGCGGAGTTCGATGTCGCCGTGGTCGGGGGAGATACGAACACTTGGCAGGGGCCGTTGGTGCTGAGCATCACGGCGCTCGGACGAACCACAAAGCGTGGGCCCCTCTTGCGCAGCGGAGCCCGAGCCGGCGATGTGATCGTGGCGACCGGCGAGTTCGGCGGCAGCATCTTGGGAAAGCATTTCGATTTCACGCCGCGCGTGCGCGAAGCGCTCGTGCTCGCCGAACGCTACGAAGTCCATGCCGCGATGGATGTGAGCGACGGTCTCTCGCTCGACCTGAGCCGGATGTGCAGCGAGAGCGGCTGCGGAGCCGTGCTCCGGCCGGATGCGATTCCGATCTCGGAAGACGCCCGCCGACTCGCCGCGCGCGATGCGGCAACCGGCTCGGCGCTGGAACATGCGCTGAGCGACGGCGAAGACTTCGAGCTACTCCTGGCGATGCCGGCCGAAGCGGCCGCGCGGGCGATTCGCGACCGGCCGTTCGCCGCGCGCTTAACGATCGTCGGCGAGTTCACGGCCGAGCGTGGCTTGTGGAGCCTCGACGCTGCCGACGCACGCGTTCCTCTCGCACCGCGCGGCTATGAACATCGAATGACATGAGCATGGCACAATCGTTGATCTACGAATCGCATAGCGAAGCCGACACGCACGCGCTCGGCCTTCGGCTCGGCGCGCTGCTGCCCGACGGCATCGTCGTGGCTTTGAACGGTCCGCTCGGTGCCGGCAAGACTCGGCTCGTGCAAGCGATCGCCGCGGCACGCGGGATCGACGCGCGCGACGTCGTGAGCCCGACCTACACGCTTGTGCAAGAGTATCGCGGACCGCGCCCCGTGTTTCATTTCGATGCCTATCGTCTGCACGACGACGATGAGTTTCTGAACCTCGGGCCGGAGGAATACTTCGTGGCCGGCGGGGTGACGATCATCGAATGGGCCGAGAAGGTGCAAGCGTGCTTACCGCGCGAGTTCCTCCAGATCACGATCCGCCCGTTCCATGCGACGGGGCGCGAGTTTACGTTCCTGGGCCATGGTACGGCGGCGGACGAAGTGGTGCGGCAATTGAAGCCGGCACCTGAAACGCTCTCGTAAAAAGCCTGACGCCAAATCGTCGCCCGGCGGATATACTCAGCGAACACCGCACCTATTTTCGAGAGCCGAGGGCGTCATGTCGCGATTCTTGCGTCTTGCATCGTTTACGTTGCTGCTGCTTTCGTCGGCCTTCGCCGGCGCGGCCGAGCCGGCTTACTTTTCCGTTGCCGTCGGCGATCTCGACATCAGCGAAGGAAAGCTTGCCGACGATACCGAGTTGACCGGCTATTCTTGGAGCCGGATGTCGACATCGCTACCTTATATCGTGCTCGACGGGGAAGGGGAGGCGTTTTGGTATGCGACGAGCGATTCCGGCTTCGGCGGCGGATTTCGCTTGAATGAAGACCGCGCACAACGCGGCGTGATCGCCGTCCGCTTGCCGCATGGAAGTCGGGGCGTGTCGGGCCGATTCTTTTATCCGAAGCGCGACTTCAATTCCTACGACGTCGTGAAGTTCAAAATCGGGGCCGATAAGGCGACGGCCGAAAAGCGGAAGGATTTTCTTACCGCCAAGCTGGATCATTATCAAAAATTGCAATCGCGCAACATTCCCGGCGCGGCTTGGTTTCGTCATGAGGGGCGCGAAGCGTCGATCGAATTGAACGGCAAGGCTTCGACGAACAGCCCGATCCCGACGGCTTCGAGAGGCTTGTTTCAACCCGGCGACGACTTCGACGACACCTATTCGCTGTTCTCGGGCAATCGAGCCATCAGCGAAAACCTGCAACTCGATCGGGTGTTGCCTGCGGCACGCGCCGGCGATGCGGCGGACGGCGGAGTCGTGGCGCTTAGCTCGATCGAAGGGGTCACGGTCAAGGAGATCGATTGGAAGCCGCTGTTGAAAGACAAGCAGCCGGCGCTCGATCCGCTGGCGACGAACGTACCGGCCGACCAGCATGTGATCTTCTTTGCCGGCTTCGAGTCGATGATGCTGTTGGCCGATGAGGCCGATCGACAAGGAACCCCCTTGCTGCAAGCCGCCGAGCCGCAGAGCCAGCAGGTGAACGTGCTCGAGCGCTACCAACGGCAGATCGGCCTCGGGCGAACCGCGCTCGGTCGGATGCTAGGGCCGCAAGTGATCCGCAGCGTCGCGATCACCGGCAGCGATGCTTACTTCCGCATCGGCACTGATTTCGCGATCGTCTTCGAGCCGCAAGACGGCGGTGCGTTGAAGCTCGCGCTGCTTGGTCAGATCACAAGTAACACGGCTGCCGAAAAGGGGCTGACGAAAGCGGGCGGCGAGTACGGCGGTGTCTCTTATACCGCGTGGCAAACGCCCGACCGTGTCGTGAGCAGTTACCTCGCCGATCTCGGAAAAGCGGCCGTCGTGACGAACTCGCTCGCGCAATTGAAGCGGCTCATCGACGTGCAACAAGGAAAGACGCCGGCCATCGCCTCGCTCGACGAATACCGCTTCTTCCGCGATCGCTACAAGCTCGGCGAAGGAAACGAAACGGCGTTTCTCTTCTTGAGCGACGCGACGATTCGCCGCTGGTGCGGCCCGCGCTGGCGGATCGGCGACTCGCGTCGCGTGCGCGATCTGGGCGTGTTGGCCGAGTTGCAGGCGGCGAATTTGCCTAAGCTCGCCGCGGGCAAAGTCGAGCCGAGCTTGATCTCGACCGACTTGCAATTCTCGTCCTCCGGAGAAGTCCGCCTGACGACCGATGGCGTGACGTCGAGCACTCTGGGGTCGCTCGAGTTCATGACTCCGATTATCGAACTCCCGCTTGAACGGGTCACGAAGGCCGAAGCCACGGCTTATGAACGATGGCGCGACGGATATCAACGGAACTTCAGTTGGGCCTTCGATCCGATCGCGCTGCGGTTCACGGTCGACGCCGGCAAGCTTGCGGCGGATCTCACCGTGATGCCGCTTATCGACAACACCGAATACCGGGAAGCAATCGCACTCTCGCGCGGCGCGAAATTGAAAGACGACTCGGCCGATCCGCATGGTGCCGCGGTGCAGGTCGCTTTCGCGCTGAACAAAGAGGCGGCGGTCGTGAAGCAGTACGCCGGCATGGCGTCGATCTTCGTGCCGCAGTTGAAAGTCGATTTGCTCTCTTGGATCGGAAGTTGGATTTCGATCTACGCCGACGACTCGCCGATTTGGGAAGAGATCGCGAAGCTCAAGACCGAAAAAGAGATGCAAGAGTTCGTACGAGGCCGAGGTTACGACCTGCCGGTGGCGTTGAGCGTGGAAGTCTCCAGCGCATTCAAGGCGACCGCGTTTCTCGTCGGCATTCGAGCCTTCATCGAGCAAACCGGTCCCGGCATGACGATCTGGGAGAATAAGCAAGTCGGCGAAGACTCGTACGTGAAAATTTCCCCGTCGCCGAAGGCGATCCCGCGGGATCAGCCGGAGTCGAAGATCGCGATCTACTACGCGCTGACGGCCGAATCGCTCACGATCTCGCCGAACGAAAAGCTGATTCAAGACGTGCTGGCGCGGAAAGGGGTGCGCGATGCGAAGCCGGAGGGGGCTGCGAAACCGCAAGCGAAGGGCGATCCGAAGGCGAGTGCCGCTAGTGCGACTTGGCTGGGGGAGAATCTTTGTTTGGAGATGACGAACCTCGCGTTGCAAGTGTTCGCAGGGCTTTCGGCGCGCGAATATCAGAACAACTTGCAGCGGCTCGCCTGGGACAATCTGCCGATCTTAAACGAAATGCATCGGCTCTATCCGCAGCAAGATCCGATCGAACTGCACGAGCGCCTGTGGGGCGTGCGGCTCACGTGCCCTGGCGGCGGGAAATACGTTTGGAACGACACCTGGCAAACGATGGAGTCGACCCTCTACGGCCATCCCGGCGAACCAAAACTCGGCTCCGGCGCACCGCCGCAACTAAGCGACTTCTCACGCGTACGCTTCGGCCTCACGTTCGAAGAACAAGGTCTGCGAGCGCGCGGCGAGCTGACGCGGAAGAAGAAGTGAAATCGGTGAGGTCCCGTACTTACTCGCCCGGATACGGTACTTCTTCGCCGCGAATCTGGCACAGAGCGTTATGAGCGGCGCGCTGTTCCGATTCCTTCTTGTTGCGGCCCCAGGCCGGCGAGTAGCGATTGCGGCCGATCACCGCGGCGATCTGGAAGCACTTACTGTGGTCGGGCCCTTTTTCGTCGAGCAGTTGATAGGTCGGCGTGCTGCCGTATTCGCGCTGCGAGAGGTGCTGCAAGAGCGACTTATAGTTCCCGGCGTTTTCCCCTCCGACCGCGATATCGATCTCCGGCGCAATGTGCCGTTCGATCATCGAGCGGGCCGCTTCATGTCCGCCGTCGAGATACACGGCCGCGATGAGCGACTCGAATACGTCGGCCAAGAGGGACGACGGCAAGCCATCGGCGACGGCCATTCCTTTGCCGAGCAATAGGAACTCATCGAGCCCGAGCGACTCGCTGACCTTCGCGCAAGTTTGCCGGCTGACGACGACCGATTTGATCTTCGTAAGCTCCCCTTCGAGATATTCGGGGAAGCGCGTGTAGAGCATCTCGCAAATGACGGCCCCGAGAATCGAGTCGCCGAGGAATTCGAGGCGCTCGTTCGAGGCGAGGCGATGCTGAGCGCCCGAGGCGTGCGTCAACGCGTTGCGGAGCATCTGCCGATCGCGGAAGACGTAGCCGATTTTTTGTTCGCAGCGGCCGAAGAGTTCATCAGCCTCGGAAAGGATCGGCTCGTTGACGATCGACGGACAGACGGAGTCGTTCGGACCCATAGTTTTTTGCGTTGAACATGGGAAGGAGCACCGAGCGCTTTCGTCTGCCGGCATTAGCGCCGGAGAAAGCCGCGGAGCCCGTTCCCTTATTCAACATCGTTCCGGAGGGAGAGGGAGGAAGGTAGCGAATCTAATCCAACCCTAATTGGCGTAGGGAGTTTTGTCAAGGAAAGTGCTTGTTTCAGGGCCTCGTCGAAGCTTGGCGTAAGTGATGGCGCAGCCCTGTTTTAGCGAGAATCGATAGGAGTCCACGGAAACAACTCGTCTTGCCCGCTCAGGGCCGGCCGGGCGAACATGAATCTCTGCAAGATTGCCCGCGCTGCGGAAACGATAAGAGGTAGACGCGTGTACAACCACGCGCAGCAGTCCGAGTCGATGACGACGATTTAAGCAAACAGCGTCGACGCGAGTTCCGTAGAAACATGAATTAAGGTCGCGACAAGGTTCGTGTTTCTCCGGAAGCTGGGTCCGACGTGCGAGGTCGAAGTAAGTTGCCGAATCAGTTCGCCGTAAGAACTTTTTAAAAATCCGTTCGCGTGTTCACAGGGAGGAAATGAAATGACGTTGCACCAATTCACAAAACGCAGATCGCTGCTCGGCACGGGCATCTTGACGCTGGCTGTCGCAAGCGGCGGATTGCTGTGGAGAGAAGCGCATACCGTAGCGCAAGGGCCGGCGATCGTGCCGAATACGCCGGCCAACGCGGAAGCGAAGTCGCATGCCAACGGGCTCTCGCACGCTTTCCGCAGCGCCGCGACGACCATCTTGCCGACGGTCGTTACGATCGAGACTTCGACGAAGGCTAAGGTCGTGCGTAGCGACGGCCGACGCCCGAACATGGGCCCTCTGAATCCGCGCGGCGGTGCCGGCGGCGAGAATCCGTTTAAGGGGACGCCGTTCGAAGAGTTCTTCAACCAGCACGGCATGGAAGGCTTCCGCGGCGGCGATGGCCCGCAACGCTCGCCCCGTTCCGACGGAGCCGGTTCCGGCGTGATCATCGACAAGAGCGGCGTGATCCTTACGAACAACCATGTGGTGCGTGGCGCGGATGTCGTCACGGTCCGCTTGGCCGATGGTCGGGAATTCAAAGGGGTCGACATCAAGACCGACCCTCAGACCGATCTCGCGATCGTCCGCATCGAAGGGGCCGAGGACTTGAAAGCGGCCAAATTAGGGGACTCCGATAGCCTCGAGATCGGCGATTGGGTCATCGCGGTCGGCAATCCGTTCGGCCTCGAGCAAACGGTGAGTGCGGGCATCATCAGCGGCAAGGGTCGGAGCATCGGTGCGGCGCAGCGTGCCAACTTCCTGCAAACCGATGCCGCGATCAACCCGGGCAACTCCGGTGGCCCGCTCGTCAATCTCGACGGTGAGATCATCGGCATCAACACGGCCATCGCCTCCAACGGCGGCGGCAACGACGGCATCGGGTTCGCAGTTCCTTCGAGCTTGGCGAAGTGGATCGTGCCGCAGCTCATGTCGAAGAGCGGTGCGGTCGAGCGAGCCTATCTCGGCGTCGGCATCGAGCAGATGAATAGCGAACTCGCCGGCAAGTTCGGCGTGCAACGAGGCACCGGCGTGCTCATCACCGAAGTCCATCCGAACACTCCGGCCGCCGATGCCGGTTTGAAGGAAGGGGACATCATCCTCGACTACAACGGCGTGAAGGTGCATACGCCGCGCGAGTTGCAAGAAGTGGTCGAGCGCACCGTGTTGAACACCAAGCAAAAGGCCAACGTGCTTCGCGACGGTAAGTCGATCGTCGTCGAAGTGACGGCCCGAGCCTTGCCGAAAGACTTCGGTCGCACCGCACGGCTCGACCCGGCCGAAGAACCGGGTCCGTCGAAGAACGAGTCTGTCGCCAGCAAGGAACTCGGCGTCGAGGTCGCGAAGATGGGTGCCGACGAAGCCAAGCAACTCGGCTTTGAGGGCTATAAGGGAGTGCTGATCACGAACGTCGATCCCGAGAGCCTGGCTCAAGAGGCCGGGCTGCGGGAAGGGATGCTGATCCGCAAAGTAGGCCAACAAGACGTCACCTCGCCGGAGGAATTCCAAGCGGCTGTCGAGAAGCAGCCGGTTGCCGACGGGGTCTTGCTGCTCGTTCGCACGGCGAACGGAAACCGATACGTCGTGCTGAAGAATAAGTAATCGATGCACGATGGTCGCTGGGGGCTATTTGCCGCCGGCGGAAGGCTGAAAACGGGGGGCCGAGCGGACGCTGTGAAGTGTCCGCTCGGCCCTTTGCGTTGGCATGGCTGGAAACGATGAAATGCCGGTTTTACGAGACGAAAAGGGGAAAACCAGTGGCGAAAAGTCGGTTCGCCGGCGGGGGGCTACTAACCGGTTTGCTTGACTCATTCCTAAGCCGGCCAAACAATAACGATGTACTTCCGCCGGAGTAGGTATGTGTTGATCGCCGAACACGCCCGGCCGGACCCGCATGGTGTCAGAGGTTTGAGAAATGTCCGGTTTCCCACGCGTAGCCGTCGGCTCTTTGGGAAATCATCCGTCGCCGAGCCCGATCGTCTGGGCCTTGGCCGGCTTCCTCACGCAGCAGGGACGACAGGTTCGGCACTTCTTTTCGCGCGCCTGCTACTGCTCGCTTCAAGGAGCGCTGACGTCGACCGGCATGGCCTCGCGCTACATGGACTCTTGGCTGACCGGCCGCGACGACTGCCGAAGCCTCCTGGCCGAGTCGTATCAATCGGCTGAGTTTGCTCTCTTCGAAGGTTCCTTCGCCGAGTCTCGTTCTGCCGGCGAACCTGCAAGCGATGGTTATTCCGGCAGCGAACCGCACTCGAATTCCGAACGCTTGGCTCGCGGCGGCAACCTCGACGCGCTTTGTCGCATGCTCGATCTTCCTCGGTTGATCGTGCTCGATGCGGCTCAGGCCGTCGATTGTCGTATCCCGTCTCGACCGGAAGCGGTCGACGGCGTCCTCGTCGATGGCCTCCTCGAAGACTCCCACTTCGTTCGTATTCAAACTTGCTTGGAAGGGGCCTGGGGCGTGCCGGTCGTCGGAGGGTTGCGCCGCAACGAGGCCGTGCGACAGCGGCTGGCGAGCCTACCGCCCGCGAGCGTCGTCCCGAAAGAAACGTGCGACCTACTGGTTCGCTCCTTCGCCGACTTCGCGCAACCGAGCCTGCTCGAGTCGATCACGCGGCGCGCCAACTTGCCGACGTTTCCGGCGCGCTCCGAAACGCCGCACGAATTCGCCGGCGGTTCGTTCCGGCCGACGATTGCCGTGGCGTACGACGACGCGTTTTGCGGCTACTTCGCCGACATGCTCGAATCGCTTGAGCGACATGGTGCCAAAGTCGTCGATTTCTCTCCGCTCGGCGATGAAGCCTTGCCCGAGCGTACCGACGTGGTGTTGCTCGGCTGCGGGCGACCCGACGTCCATGCCGAAGCGCTGGCGACGAACCATTGCATGATGTCGTCGCTACGCAATTTCGCCCGTCGCGGCGGGCGCATCTATGCCGAAGGGGGCGGTTTGGCCTATCTCGGGCGAACGTTGCGCTCGGTCGCCGGCGCTTCGTTTCCGATGGTCAACCTGTTTCCGTTAGCGGCCGCACGGCGCGAATCGCACGCCGCTCCGGAGCCGATCGAGCTCACGGTCGAGGCGGAGAACTGGTTGCTGCCGGTCGGCGAATCGCTTCGCGCGTATCGGAGCGATCATTGGAAGTTCGACGTGCTGGAAGCGTCGGATGCGCTCTGCCGGGTCGACGACGAGCCCGGCCTGTTTCGTGCGGGCAACGCGCTCGGCGGCCGGCTGCAAATGCATCTCTCGGCTCAGCCTTCGCTCTTACGGAGCTTCTTTCAGCCTGCCGTGGCGGCGCCGTTTCACACGGTCGGCGTCGGCTGACCGACGTACAGGTCGAGCACGCGGCTCTGCACCTTGATCGCTCGAAACAATAGAAACAGCTCTTCGTACGATAACTCCGTCGGGCTTTCTTGCGCCAGCGTTTCCAACTCTTCCGTCATCGCCGCATGCTGGTCGGTCACCGATTGCAGCCGCAGGCCGGTTCGGCGCCATTGTTCGTACAGCCGTTCTTCTTCGAACAATTCGTCGAGGTCTTCGACACTGTTCGCCAACAGCAAACAAAGCCGCGCGACTTCGCGTGCCGAGGCGTCGGGCTGCAGCTCTTCGATTCTCGACGCCAAGTCGCGGCATGTCATCATTAGCGAAGTTCCTGAAGCCGATCGGCTGGAAGACGTGATCGCGCATCGACGACGAGCGTCGTTCGATTTGCGTGGCCCCGGCGGCTCGGCCGGGTTAATAGAAACCCTAGTTCGAGAATCGGCAGGAGGCAAAAAAGGTCGGCGAAAATGAGCATCTTCGGCCAAAGGGGCTCCGCTCCGTCGTCATAACCGAACCGAACGCCGCCGCCCGTGTCTTGCCATCGCGGGCCTCGCGCCGCTTCAGCGCCCCATGAGCAGGCCCGCGAGCAACCCGACGGCGACGATCGTTTCGACGGCTCCCGCGATCTGTAGCGCCCGCGTGTCCGACTCGACGAGCATTCGCTTGAATTGCTCGGGAAACACGGTCAGCACGAACCCTTCGAGCAAGAAGATCGAAGCCGCGACTGAAGTGACCCAACCGACGGAATTCATAACGCTGCTCACAGTGAAAGAGGCTCGCCGCCGCATGCTCCGCCGCCTCGGGCAAGTTCGCCGCTTGTGACTCGGATGCGTACCGATATAATCGCAGTTTACCTAATTTTTCAACTAACAGCGTATGGCACACCTCGGCGTCAACATCGATCACGTGGCGACGGTTCGGCAAGCTCGCCGCACCTATGAGCCCGACCCCGTTTGGGCCGCCGCGCTGGCCGAACTCGGCGGCGCCGACGGAATCACCCTGCACCTGCGCGAAGATCGCCGCCACATTCAAGACCGCGATCTGCGCGTCTTGCGCGACACGGTCACGGTGAAGCTCAACTTGGAAATGGCTTGCGACGCCGCGGTGACGCAGATCGCGTGCGAGGTGAAGCCGGACCAAGTAACGTTGGTCCCTGAGAGTCGACAAGAAGTGACGACCGAAGGAGGGCTCGACGTCGTCGGCCTTCGCGACCGCACCGCGGAAACGATCCGCCGGTTGCACGATGCCGGAATCATCGTCAGCCTGTTCCTCGATGCCGATCCGAAGCAAATTGCCTTGGGCAAGGAGCTCGGTGCCGATGCCGTCGAACTGCATACCGGCTGCTACGCGCTTGCGAAAGGCGGAGCCCGTGCCACGGAGCTGGCGAAGCTGACGGCCGCCGCCAAGCAGATCGGGGCCGCGGGGATGACGTTGCACGCCGGTCACGGGCTCAACTACCAAAACGTTCGTCCGATCGCCGATTTGCCCGCGATCGACGAGCTCAACATCGGCCACAGCATCGTCGCTCGCGCGATCATGGTCGGCTTTCGAGAAGCGGTGCGCGAGATGAAGGAATTGATCAAGTAACCGAACTGATTCACACATTGCAACGATTCGAAATATCGACACGATTCGAACTAACGTAACGAGCAGCAACCATGAGCACTAAAGGCGAAGCCTACGCCGGACTATCCGTCGCGATCACCACTCCGTTTCTGAACGACGAAGTCGACTACGCGCGGCTCCGCGAGCAGGTTGAGTTTCAAATCGCGGCCGGCACGAAATGCGTCGTTCCCGTCGGCACCACCGGCGAATGCCCGACCTTGTCACACGAAGAACACGAACGGGTCGTGGCGGAAGTCGTGCAGATCGCGGCGGGGCGCATCCTCGTGATGGCAGGGACCGGCTCGAACAGCACGCGTGAAGCGCTCCGCCTCTCGAAGCGTGCCGAAAAAGATGGCGCCGACTCGCTGCTGATCGTCGCTCCCTATTACAACAAGCCGACGCAGGAAGGCTTCTATCAACACTACAAGGCGCTCGCCGAAGCAGTCGGCTTACCGCTCTGCGTGTACAACATTCCCGGCCGAACCGGCAAGAACATCGAGCCGGAAACGATCTGCCGGATGGCGGAACTCCCGAACATCGCGATGGTCAAAGAGGCGACCGGCCAACTCGATCAAGCCTCGCAGATCGCCGTGGCTACCGACCTCACGATCCTCTCCGGCGACGACAGTCTGACGCTACCGCTCATGTCGGTCGGCGGTCGGGGCGTAATCTCCGTCGTCGGCAATATCATTCCGCAAGATATGATCGCGCTTTGCAAAGCGTTCGATTCCGGCAACTTCGCCGAGGCCCTCCGGTTGCATAAGAAATTGTTTCCGCTCTGTCGCGATATGCTCGGGCTCTCGACGAACCCGATTCCGATCAAGACCGCGATGCGCCTGCTCGGCCGCGACACCGGCGAACTCCGTCTTCCGATGACGCAACTCTCCGGCGCCGAAGAAGCGAAGCTCCGCACGACGCTGATCAAGTACGGCGTGTTGGGCTAAGCCGGCGACGGAAGCAACAGCGCAAGCCGAGGATCGTACGATGCCGCGCGCTCTGTTGCTCTGTGAATATCCCGCGCTGAACGGCGGCGAACGCTCGCTGCTGGCCGTATTGCCGACGTTGCAGCAGGCCGGCTGGGAGTTCGACGCTTGGTGTCCCGGCTCGGGCCCCATTGTCGAAGCCTTCACGGCAATCGGCATTCGCTGCATTGCGCAGCGGCCCATTCTCGATCCACGCTCGAGTCTCGAAGAGCGCCGCGCCGATCTGCGAAGCGTGCTCGCGGCCGGCCCGCCGTACGACTTGGTGCATGCCAACAGTCTCGCGATGGGGCGCTTAAGCGGCCCGGTCGTCGAGCAGGCAAAAGTGCCGAGCATTGCGCACTTGCGCGATATCGTCGGCTTGAACCACGCGGCCGTCGCGGATTTGAACCGGCATCCGCGTCTCCTGGCCGTCTCCGAGGCCGTCCAGCGGCATCACATCGGGCAAGGCCTTGCCGCCGAGCAGACCGACGTACTTTACAACGGCATCGATCTCGCCCGGTTTCACCCGGCGACCTCGACCTTGTACTTGCAGCGCGAACTCGGCCTGGCGGCGACTGCGCGCCTCGTCGGAATCGTCGGCCAGTTGATCTTACGAAAAGGGCAGAACATCGCCCTCGCGGCCACGATCGAGAGTATGCTCATGCGCAACGACGTACATGTCGTCGTGATCGGCACGCGGCATTCCGAGAAACCGGAAACGATCGCCTTCGAGCGAGAACTGCATGCGGCCGCGGCACGTCTCGGGCCGGCGCAGCGCATCCATTTTCTCGGCACGCGCACCGACATGCCCCGTCTTTTTCCGGAACTCTCCCTGCTCGTTCACACCGCGCGGCAAGAACCGCTCGGCCGAGTCTTGCTCGAAGCCTCGGCGTGCGGCGTTCCGGTCGTCGCGACCGATGTCGGCGGTACGCGCGAGATTTATCAGCGCGAAGAGCGCGACGGAGCGCTGTTCGTTCCGGTCGGCGACGTCGCCGCAACGCATTCCGCGCTCGATCGCATTCTCGACGACCGCGCCCTCGCAACAAAAATGTCGATCGCGGGTCGCACTCGAATCGTCGAAGCATTCTCCGCCGAGCGATCGGCGGCTGGGTTGTTGCGGCACTACACCGAAGTAGCGGGCCGTCGGCCGTAACGCACGGTTAATCCTCCGCCTTGCTCCCGTCGCCGCACATCTTCACCACGCGCGGATCGAAGCGGGCCACGACGTCGACCAAGTCTTGCTGCTCGCGCATGACGTCGAGGATGTTTTTGTAAACGCCCGGCACTTCATCGGCGCCGGCCGAGAGGACCCGCACGCCGCGGTTCGCCAAATCTTTCTGCACCGCGCGCCAAGTGTATTTCGACTTGGCCGCGGTGCGCGACATGCGCCGGCCCGCGCCGTGCGAGGCGGAGTCGATGCTCGCGGCGTTTCCTTTTCCGCGGACGACGAAAGCCGGATCGGCCATCGAGCCGGGAATGACGCCGAGCACTCCCTTGCCGGCCGGGGTCGCTCCTTTGCGATGCACGATCAGTTCCCGGCCGGCGTGCGTTTCCTTCCAGGCGAAATTGTGATGGTTCTCTACGCCGGCGACGATCTCGGCACCGACGAGCGCCGCGACGTTGCGATGGATGCAGTCGTGATTCGCGGCGGCGTATTCTCCCATCAGGTTCATCGAGTCCCAGTATTCGCGCCCTTCCTCGGTATCGAGATCGAGCCAGGCGAGGCGTCCGACCGCCTCGTATTTGCGCGGCAGCTTCGCGCGGGCGATGTTGCTGAACACCGAACACACGGCCGCGCCGGTGCCGCGGCTGCCGCTATGCGTGAGCAAGGCGACGTAGCGCCCCGGCGCGAGGCGGAGTTGTTCGTCGCCGGTGTCGAGCGTCAGCACGCCGAACTCGGCGAAATGGTTGCCGGAGCCCGAGGTGCCGAGTTGCCGCCAGGCCTTGTCTTTGTTTTCGCGCACGACGCGGCTCACGGTCCAATCCAGATCCATGACGGCGTGCTTCAGCGGCTTGGCGAACTCGCCGCCGACGCCGAACCGCGTTCCCTTCTCGAGCGCCGTGTCGAAACGCTCGGCTTGCTTTTCTTCGTCGAGCCGGCTCGCGGGAAGATCGAACACCGACAGCTTCATGCGGCATGCGATATCGACCCCGACGGCATACGGCACCACGGCGTTGTCGAGCGCCAGCACGCCGCCGATCGGCAGACCGTAGCCGATGTGCGCGTCGGGCATCAGCGCCCCGGCGACGACGTTCGGCAGCGAGCAGGCGGCTTTCATCTGGTCGAACGAGCCTTGATCGATCCCGGCCGCGCCCCACGTGCGAAAGTCGATGGCGGCGGTCGGCGTCCAGGGATCGCCGTAGTCGATCAACTCTTGCGCCAGCCGGCCGAAGAGCGCGTCGTCGAGGTGATCGCCGGGCGCTTCCGCGACGGCGCGAATCGTCTTCTTGATGTCCATCGTGCGGAGCAGTCCCGCCTCGGCTGCCGTGTGAATCGCTTGCAGAGCGGCATTCACGCAGGCCGGCGGAACTCCGAGTTTTTCCAACTGACGAGGATTCATCGCAAGACCGCCGGGCCCAACTGTAAACGGAGACTGCAAACGAATGGAACGAAGTCATCTATCCCAGTGATAGAAGAGACAATCGCTGGAGACGAGGTTCGCGCGCGGCGAAGAAAAGCCGGGCGAGTAGCGCCGCTCCGCAGTTGCGTTATGCGACAGCACTGTTAGGCGGCTTCGTCGACCATCAGCTCGGCGGCCGGCGGCGGCATCGGGCAGTCGAGTGCGTCCGCGATGGTACGGAGAAGCTCTCCTTCGTCGATCGTCATGCGGCCGTCGGCTCCGATCACCGCGGCGCAAGCTTCGAGAACCGGTTGCTTCACCGCGCCCGACGAGCGAGACAGGGCATCGAGCGCCGTGTCGACGGCCGCGAAGCCGCACTCGCTGCGCGAGGCGATCGGCTGGCGGAACTCTTCGCCGAGCTTGGCCTGCCCGGCTTCGTAGAAGGCATCGATTTCGTTCTGCGTATCGTCGGAGCCGGCGTAAGCGGTCGCCGAGAGCAACACGGCGACTTGGTCGGCGACGTCTCCCAGGCGTTTGTAAACGACTTTCTTCGGCGGCTTCGGCCGGAAGAAATCGACCAGATGCTTGATGATCATCCGCTGCAAGCAGTATTCGAACATGCTGACTCGCCGATCGGCGCGAATCAGCCCGACGACGGTTTTGCGGAACAGATCGAATTGGGGCGGCGTAAGGCGCCGCAAGGCAGACATCGCGATCTGCGCCATCGGCAGCCGGGCGGCGGCACCCATGGGTGCGACGAATTCAACATACTCGCTCACGTCGCCGGCCGTCGCTTCGTCGAACGCATCGGCGATCAAGCGCAGGCCCGGCTCGTCGTCGGCCGGGTCTGCTTGCAGCAAGAGTGCGTAGAGCACCTGCGTTGCGCCGAGCGGATCGTGCAAGGCTTCGCCGAGTTTCTCGGGAATCCGGTCGAGCAAGGCCGCGGCGAACTCGAAATGTTTCGTCGACGGTTCGCCGACGTTCGCCACCGCGCCCGCCGCCGACAACGAGCGCGGCATAGATGGAGCCGCGGCGCCGGCAAGATTCGCCATTGCCGCTTCGCCCGCCAACACGCCGCCGAACACAGCGGGAAACGGCGACCGCTTCCCCGCACCCGACTTCTTCTTTTTTTCCGGAACGGCAGCCGGCTGCGTTTCCTCCGGCCACTGGAGCTTGTCTTTGGCGAAGTCGCCGTTGAAGGTCGGTTCGATGCGCTGGATGCGCTCGAGCAGCGGAGGATGGGTGGAGAGCATGCTGAGGAAACTGGCTTTCATGCCGTTGCCGAAAAACATGTGGCTCGCTTGCTCGGCCTGTTCGCTCTGGATGCGCGAACCGAGCGCTCCGATTTTCTTGAGCGCTCCGGCGATTCCCTCGGGATTGCGCGTGAACTGCACGGCCGAGGCGTCGGCCAAATATTCTCGCTGCCTCGACACGGCGCTCTTGATCAGATGGCCGAAGAAGACCCCGATGTAGCCGATCACGTAGAGCCCGAGCCCGACGACGAAGAACGCGAGCATGACTCCGCCGCTGTCGCTTTTCTTGTCGCTGCTCGAACTACTGCTTGAGGACGACGACGACGTTCGGGTCGACATCATCATGCGCATCACGATGTAGCCGATCATGCTCAGCAGCAAAATGCCGTAGAGCACGCCGATCAGGCGAAGATTGAGCCGCATGTCGCCGTTGAGAATGTGGCTGTATTCGTGGGCGATCACCCCTTGCAGCTCGTCGCGGGTGAGCGCGCTGACGGTGCCGCGCGTCACTCCGATCACGGCGTCGGCCGGCGAGAACCCGGCGGCGAACGCGTTGACCCCCGATTCTTGATCCATCAAGTAGACCGGAGGAACCGGCATGCCCGAGGCGAGGGCCATTTCTTCGACGATATTCAACAGCCGGCGTTCTTGCAGATCGCGCGTGGATGCATCGAGCAACCGGCCGCCGAGCAATTCGGCCACGCTCTTACCGCCGGCACGGAGCGAAGCCGAGCGATAGAGGCTTCCCGCCCCGATCACGCCGCCGACGCCGATGAGCGTGGCGACGAACAGCTTCGGGTTCCAAAGTCCCCGATAGTCGATCGGTTGGTTTTCTTTTTCCTTGCCGAAGACGATCAAGGTCGCGAACAGCAGGTAGATGCTGAGGACGATCGTGATGACGGCTAGCACGAACAGGTAGACCAGTCGCCCGGTCTTGCGTCGGGCATCGTCTTGATGCTCAAAAAAATTCATTGCGACTCATTCGCTCGCCTGAAGATCGAAACACAGGACCGGAAACGAACGGCGCGCTTAGAACGTCACCTTCGGGGCGTTGCGTTCGGAGGCGACTTCGATCTCGAAGAGTTTCGCTTCCGTGAAGCCGGCGAATCCGGCCACGATCACGTTCGGGAACGTTTCGCGGCTCGTGTTGTACGAAGTGACGGCGTCGTTGTAGCCTTGTCGCGAGAACGCGACTTTGTTTTCCGTCGAGGTGAGCTCCTCTTGAAGTTGCGCCATGTTTTGATTGGCCTTCAAGTCGGGATAGCTTTCGGCAAGGGCGAACATCCGCGACATTGTGCCGCCGAGTTGCGCTTCGGCCGACATCAAGCCTTGCATCGCCGCCGGATCTCCGGGCGATGCGGAGGCCTTTTGATTCGCCGAGACGGCTTGGTTGCGCGCCGCGATCACGGCTTCGAGCGTTTCGCGCTCGTGCTTCATATAGCCCTTAGCGACTTCGACGAGATTCGGAATCAGGTCGTTGCGGCGCTTCAATTGGACGTCGATCTGCGCGTAGGCGTTTTTGAAGCGATTGCGCAGCGTGACCAGCGTGTTGTAAATGCCGATGAAATACATCAACACCAACAGCGCAAAGCCTGCGACACCGAGTAAGATCATCGTGTTCGTCGACAATTCGGCCAGCAGCGACATGGAAAGGCTCCGTGTTTCAGGGTGAATAGCAGGGAATAGATCGTGCGGCGACGAGGGAAATGTGGCGTATGCGATCGCTCGGGCCGAGCCGCAACGTCGGAATGTCGCAAGCCCCGCATTCGACGACGCCGGTAATGTACCTTGCAAGTTCGTAACTGTATAGAATACGGTCGTCGCAATCCGTAGGCATTGTTATCCGTAGGACTTGGTTCGGCGTGCCGTGTTGATCGGCCGGAAGTCGGTTTGCGCGCGGCGTCGAGCACCGCGCGGCCGAGCAGGATTATGAGTGCTTCGCGGCTCGCGTTCGTTTCTTGGAAAAAGAGGACGTTTTTCGATGTCGAGCGCAGAATCGGATCGCAACGTGTTGTTCGGGATGACGGCGTGGCGATTGGGCATCGTCGACCGCGAAGCGCTCATGGCTGCGATGTACGAATGCACGGTCGCGCCGAGCAGCAGCCTGGCCGAGGTGCTCAAACGGATGGGCAAGCTTAGCGATCGAGATCGAAAGCGGGTCGAAGAAGCGCTCGCCGCTTCGCCCGGCACGGCACCGCACGACCCGGCCGGTACGCTCGATGAGGCCGGAGCCGATCCGGCGCGGACCATCGAGACCTTCGACTCGGCCGAGTCGTTGCGCAGCGTGCTGTGCGACATCGTCTCCGGCCGGCCGCATGCCACGCTCGCGGCGTCCGACGTCGTGTTGGCGAGCGATAAGACGGTCGCCGGCCACCAGACGCTCGACGAGGATTCGGGCGATGCGGCGAATTCTTCGGCCGGAGCCGCGACGACGCCGAACGGCAAGTCGCGCTTCCGCATCTTGCGCCCGCATGCGCGAGGCGGGCTCGGCGAGGTGTTCGTCGCGATGGACGAAGAAGTCAAACGAGAAGTGGCCCTCAAGCAAATCTTGCCGCGACAAGCGGACAACGATACGAGCCGCACCCGCTTTATGATCGAAGCCGAAGTGACCGGCAGCTTGGAGCATCCTGGCGTGGTGCCGGTTTACGGGCTCGGGAAGCAGATCGACGGTCGTCCGTATTACGCGATGCGCTTCATTCGCGGCATGAGCCTGGAAGATGCGATCGAGCAGTATCACGCGGCGGGCTTCTTGCCTAAGTCGGATCCTGCGGCCCGTGCGCTTGAGCTGCGCAACTTGCTCACGCGCTTCGTCGCGGTCTGCAATACGATCGAATACGCGCATAGCCGCGGCATCGCGCATCGCGATATTAAGCCGGAAAATATCATGCTCGGCCCTTACGGCGAAACGCTCGTCGTCGACTGGGGGCTCGCGCGTCCGTTCGGCGACGTGCATGTGCATGCCGACTCGGACGACGATTCGGGCGTCGGCTCCTCGATTTCCGCGAGCACGACCAACCGCCCGACGCAGATGGGCTCGATTGTCGGCACGCCGCAATTCATGAGCCCTGAACAAGCGATGGGGCGGCTCGATTTGGTCGGCCCGGCGAGCGACGTCTATAGCCTAGGTGCGACTCTCTATTGCTTGCTCACCGACCAGGCCGCGTTCATCGCCGCGGATGTGCGCAAGGTTTTGATGGATGTGCAGCGCGGGGTGTTTCCGCCGCCGCGGCAAGTGAAACGCGACGTGCCGATCGGGCTCGACGCCGTGTGTCGCAAAGCGATGTCGCTCAAGCCGGAAGACCGCTACTCGGCGGCGAAGACGCTGGCCGACGATATCGAAAAGTGGTTGGCCGACGAGCCGGTCTCGGCGTTGCCGGAATCGCGGCTGCAGCGCTGGCAACGCTGGACTCGGCGGCACAAGACCTGGACGCGCGCGGCGGCCGTGGCGATCGTCGCCGTGGCGACGGTCGCCGGGACGGCGTACGTGCGCGAAGCGGGCTTGCGCAGCGATTTGCAAACCGCGTTGGCGGACGAAGAGCTGGCGCGGAACGAAGCCGAGAAGGCCCGTCGCCGCGCCGATGAGAATGCCGACATCGCGAAGCAGGAGCAGCTCCGTGCCATGGCTCACGCCGAGCGCGCAGAGCAACAGAGTCGGCTCGCGTTGGCGACGTTGAAGTCGGTGTTGTTCGATATTCAAGCGAAGTTGAAGAACGTGCCGGCCGCGCAAACGGTGCGGCAAAGCATGCTCAACACCGTGATCGACGGCTTGAAGCAAGCGGCCGGGAGTTTGAAGAACGCTCCGGAAGCGGATCAAAGCCTCGTTCGCGCGCATCTCGATCTCGGCGATATCTTCTTAGATGCCGGAGCGCTCGACGGCGGAAACGCTACCGATCTGGCGGAAAAAGAGTTCGCGATCGCCGAAGAGCTGGCCGGCAAACGCTTCGCCGCCGACGCGACCGATAACGTTGCGCGGCGCGATCTCGGTTCCGCTTACCAGCGGCTCGGCGACGTCAGCTTGCGCCGCGGGCTGCCGGTTCGTGCTTTGCCGCTGTTGGAGAAGTCGCTCGCGCTGCGCGCGGCGGCCGGCATCGAGCGGCCCGACGATGCGGCCGTGCAGCGCGATCTGGCCGCGACCGTGCAACGCCTCGGGCTCGTGAATCAAGAGATGGGGAAGCTCGACGCCGCAGAAGATTTTTATTTGCAGTTTCAGGCGATCACGAAGAAGCTCGTCGACAAACATCCCGGCAAGTCGGAGCACGATCGCGATTTGGCAGTGGCGCATGAACGCTTGGGAGACCTGCGATTGTCGAAGGGAGACGTCGCCGAGGCCGACGAATATTTCAAGCAAAGCCTGGAAGTGCGGCGTAAGCTCGTCGAAGGGGCGCCGGAAAACGTCGTCGCCGTACGCGATCTGTCTGTGACGTTGGATCGGCTCGGCGAGTTGGCTGCGCAGCGCGGCGACTTTCCCGCGGCGGAAGACTTCTACCAGCAGAGCTTGAAGCTGCGGAAGACGTTGTACGAAGACGATCCCAACAATATGCAGTCGTTGCGCGATTTGTTGGTGTCGTACGTGCAGCTCGGCGACATTTCGTTCCGACGCGATAAGCTGAGCGAGGCCGAAGATTATTTTCTCTTCAATCATGAAATCGCGCAGCAGCTTGCTGCAAGCGATCCGGCGAATGCCCGCTTTCAAAGCGATTTGGCTTCCTCGTTCGATCGCTTGGGCAAGGTGAGCGAGCGAAAGAATCAACCGAAGCAGGCCCTCGATCATTATCGAAAGCGGGCGGCGATTCTCGGCAAGCTCGCCAAAGAAGATCCGACAAATCTCCAATGGCAGCGGGAACTTTCGACGGGACTCTTCGCCGTCGGAGACACATCGCTCTTGCTCGGCGACTTGGCGACGGCCCGCGATTCCTTTGCGGCCTATGCCGAGTTGGCGAAGAGCCGGCTGGCGGCGAAGGCCGACGATGCGCAACTGCAGCGAACCGTTTCGGACGCTTGCTTCCGAGTCGGCATGGTCGAGCTGCGCCTCGGCGACACGGCAACGGCGGCGAAGCAACTGCAAGCGTCGATCGACCTGGCGCAGAAGTTCGTCGCTGCCGCGCCACAGGATGTTTCGCGACGTTCGTTTCTCGCGAACGTCGAAACCTTGATGGCGCAGCAAGCCTGGCAAGCGCGCAACGCGTCGGCAGCCGGCACGTGGAGCGATCAAGCGATCGAGCAGGTTAGCACACTTCGGACGCAAGCCGCCGAGAAAGATCGGAAGCAGTACGACGAATGGATCGCCGAGCTGACGACGCTGAAAACCCGTTGCGCGCTCGCCGAGAAAGCGACCGCCGACGCGACGCTGCTGGAAAAACAAGATCCGGCCTTGCTCGGCGATCTGCTCGATTTTCGCATCACGACCTTAACGGCGGCGAAGAAGTACGACGAAGCGCGAGCGGCCGTCGAGCGGCTCGCGACTTTAGACGCGCGGAACGGCGACTATTCGTTCTTGGCCGCGAAGCGCAGCGCGCAACTAGCGGTCGTAGATCCGATGAACTCCGAAAAACAGATCGAACGTGCGCTCGCGCTGCTGACGCAGGCTTACGATGCCGGCTACTTCCGGAGTTTGGAGAATGCCGCGCGGTTCGAGTTCGCTCCCGAGCTAAAATCGCTGCAAGGCAAACCGGCCGTGCAAGAACTGTTGCGCAAGGTGCGGAAAGACTCGAAGCCCGACGAAGGGGTGAAGCCGGGAGATGCGAAGGTCACGACCGTGCGCTACGGCTTTTCGGCGGACTTGTCGTAGTCGCACGGAGAGAAAGGGCGCGTGGCATCGAAGGCCACGCCGCCGACCATGATGCTACCGTCGCCGGCCGCTACCGGAAATTTGAACGACTCCCACACGACCGGCGACGAGCTTCCGACCGGAGCCGACTCCAAGTAGCGGTGTGCTTGACCGGTTTGCAAGACCTCGAGATCGTGTTGCCGTACGGCGGTTGCGACGTCGTGCGCGAACAGGGCGAAGTCGTCGTGGCCGATCACTTGTTCCTCGCGGAACTTCAAGACGCCGTAGAAACATTGGTTGACGTAGACGTAGCGCCCGTCGGAATCCTTGAGCCAAGCCAGCATCGGCACATGATCCATGAACGACTGAAACCGGCTCCGGCTTTCCGTCAATTCGCGAAGCTCGCGCTTTCGCTCCGTGATGTCGGTCGCGATGCCGCACAACGACGACTCCGGACCTTCCGCGCCGGGAATCAAAAACTTCACGGCCAAATAAGATCGTAGTTCGCCGTTCGTCGGCACGGTCTCTTCGACCGTGATCGGCACTCCCTCGGCGCGCACCGCGCGATCGTTCGCCATCAACGAGTCGGCGACCTCGGGAGGATAAAGATCGTAGGGCGACTTGCCTAAGAACGTACGACGATCGACGTGAAACAGTTCTTCGAAGCGGTTGTTGACGAGCTCGTAACGCCCGAGATGATCTTTGACGAAGATCACGGTCGAGGTTCGATCGAGGATCGCCTGCAGCCGCTCCTTCGACTTGCGCAGCGCCGCCTCGGCCCGCGCGCGCTCGACCGAGGCCGCTTCCGCAGGGTCTAAGGTCGGCAGCACGGCGGAGACGATGGTTCCCTTGCCGATCACGCTCTTGATGTCGGCATTGCCGCCGATCGCCGTGGCCCGTTCGCGAATGCCGCGCAGCCCGAACTCTCCGTCGGCGGCCGCGGCGACGTCGAAGCCTCGGCCGCGATCGGTCACGGTGACGGTAATGCGCTCGGCGGTGCATTGAATCTCAATGTCGGCCTGCTCGGTGTTGCCGTGCCGACGGACGTTGGACAGAGATTCCTGCACGATGCGATAGATCGTCATTTCGATCGCAGGCGACCAACGCCGGTCGCCGATGCCGTTGACGAAGACGACGTTCAATCCATGGTGCGCGTTCTCGACGACGAGCCCTTCGATCGCCGCGGCGACGCCGAGGTCGTCGAGCGTGGCGGGGCGAATGCCGGCGATCATGCGGCGCGTCTCGGCGAGCACTTCGCCGAGCAGGCGATGCGCTTCGCGCAGCTCGCGACTGACGGTTTCGTCGAACGAGGCGGTGCTCAGCGCCGAATCCAAATGCATGTTCGCCGCGATCACGCTCTGTACGGTGCCGTCGTGGATATCGTGCGAGATGAACTTGCGCTCGAGCTCTTGAACCTGCAGCACCTTCTTCAAAAAGCCGTGTTGAGCCTTGAGCCGGTCTTCCGTTTCGACGCGCTGTTTGATCTCGCGCCGTAGCGCTTCGTTGAGCCGCGTGAGCTCGGCCGTGCGCGCGGCGACGGTCGCTTCCAGCTCGTTGCGGGCCCGCTCTTTTTCCAACGCCGACGCTTTCGCGAACGTGACGTCTTCCGCGATCCCGCCCATGAACCTCAGGCCGAGTGCGGCGTCGCGGCAATGAAAAAGGTAACCCCATAGCCAGCGCACTTCGCCGTCGGGACGAACGATCCGGTATTCGAGCGGAGGATGAGGGTGAGTCGCATTTTCGAAATAAGTTTGCGCCAACCTAGCGACCGATTCACGATCGTCGGGATGCAAGGTCTCATGCCAGAACGAGGGAGAATCGTAAAGGCGTTGTCGCGAGCAGCCCCAGATCTCATCGAACTTCGGGCTCACGTAGAGGGTCTTCGTGGCGTCGATCGAGAAAGCGATGAAGACGCGGCCCGATTGCTCGATCGAGCTGCGAATGAAATCGGCGTCGAGCGTGAACTCGGGCAAGCGCCGGAGCACCTCGGCTTCGGAAAGGCTTCCGAAGTCGAGCGCCGCGGATTCGGCAAGCGTTCCGTGTTCGGTCATTTGTCTTGAAGACCGGGGGCGTGAATGAAACTCCGAACGTCCTTCGTGAATCTCCGGCTCGAATCAGCTTCCTCCCACGACGTCGAACTGCGCTTTCGAATTCGCCGGCTTCGAGATCTCGACTTTCAGTTGCGGCGATTCCGAGCCGGAGCCCAAAGCGATGCGCAACGTCACGCGGTGCCGCCCTTTGGTCAGTTCGATGGTCGGCTTGCTTTGCGACTCGAACGGCTCCGCATCAATCCAGAGCAGCGTCGGCTCCGTCGAGTCGACGCGGAAAGTCACGCTGCCCGGCTCGACGACTTCGAGCTCCCCTTGAAGAAACAATACGCTGCCGGGCTTGCCGAGTTCGGCGAGCGGCAATACGCCGGCGGTCATACCGTAGGCCGGAGCCCAGGCGTCGGCCGGCGCGTCGAGCACATGCTCGCGAAAGTGCTCGACGTTCGGAGCCTCGGCCTGTAGTTCCGTCGGCAACGATTTCAGAACGCGCCAGCGTTGGATCGTCGGCAGCGAGCGAATCGCGTAAGGGCCGGGCCGGCCGAGCTCGGAGATGAACTTCACGAGATCGACGAGCTCTTGCCGCGTGAGAAACTTCGTCAGGCCTTGCGGCATGAGCGATTTGCCTTCCTCTTCTTCATCGATGTCGGCCGTCGGAATCGTGACGACCTTGCCGCCGGCATCTTTGACGTTCACGCGTACGTCGTCGCGATCGACGACGATGCCCGTGATCGTTTGGCCGTCGGCCGTGGTGAAGACGCGCGTGACGAACTGTTCCTTGATCGCGAGATTGGGAACGAGAATCGAATTGGCGACGTAGTCGACCGGCGAGATCGACCCGATCGCGCTGAGGTCCGGCCCGACTTGTCCACCGGCTCTGCTCACGGCATGGCACTTCATGCAGCTGAGATCGGTGCGGCGAAAGATCCGCTCGCCCCGAGCGGCATCGCCGTGCTCGGCGATCTCCTTCAAGAGCGCTTGCAGTTCTTCCGGGGTCGGGGGCTTTTGATCGAGCGCAATTCCGGCCGCACTGCTCAAGACGTTCGACAATTCCGGATCGCTTCGTCCGACGGAATAAATGTAGCGCAGCGAAAGCTTCGCGGCGTCGGGCGTCAGGCCGGCCGGCTTCAGAGCCGCGGCGAGTTTGTCGGGACCCCCTTTGCGCGTGAGGAACGCATCGAGCAACGGGCCGACGTCATCGGTCGGGCTTGCGGCCGCGAGCGCCTTCGCGGCGACGTCGGCAGCTTGATTCAAATCGAGCTTGGCGAGCGCCGCGGCAGCTCGAAAGCGGAGGCTCGCCGACTTCGCCGTCGCCGACACTTCGCCGAGGGCTCGCTGCGCCTCGTCGCCTCCGAGCCCGCCGAGCCCATCGACGGCGGCATTGCGGAGCGCTTCTTTCAGCGTTTCGTCCGCGACGATCGCTCGCAACTCATCGGCCGCGGAAGCGACTTTCCAAATGCCGGCCAAACGCACGGCCGCCAAGCGAACTTCATCGCTCTGCTCGCCGGCGGCCGGTTGCAGTAGTTTCTCCACGACGGAGAGATCGCCGGCCGGCTTCACTTTGCGAACCACGGCGGCGTCGGTCAGCAGTTGCAGCACCTTCGTCGACAGGGCCGCGTCGTAGTCGCCGGCGATCGTTTGCTTCAACACGACGGCGAGATCGTCCGGCTCGCCCCGGCTGCAGATCATCTCGACGACCGTTCCTTTGCGCGCGGCGGGGAGCTTGCCGCTTTGCAGCAACCGCAACAGCGGAGCGACGGAGCTGGACGACGATTGCGCAGCTGCCGCACCGCCGTCGAAGACGAAGATCGCGAGGGAAACCGAAAAGACGAGGCGTGCCACGACCTGCGCGACGTTGTCGCTCATGCGTTCTTTGTTCCTAGCTACGGCGCTACATGACTTCGCTGCGTTACTTCTTCGCCGCCGCGGCGGCGCTCTTCACGCGCGCGTCGAGCGTCTTCGTCGTTTCGGCCAGCGTGTACTTTAGATAATCGTCGTCTTCGTAGAGCAGCGATTCGACCGAGATGTCGATCGCCTCTTGCGTGTGGAAGAAGCTCAAGGCCCGAATCGCTTCCAGGCGCACGCGCGGGTGAGCGTCGTTCACTTGTTGTTGCAAGAGCGCCAGCGGCTTGGCTACCCGATCGCGCCAATAGCAGAGGACGCGCGTCGCGGCGGCGCGGGCCTTCGGTTCCGGCGATTTCAGCATCTTCGTCAGATACGCCTCATCGACGACGTCGAGCGCCTGGCGCAGCCAGAGCCCTTCGAGCAGGTGATGCTCGTAGTTCGGGTCGGACGTGTCGAGGCCGGCGGTCCAGCTTTTCAATTCCGTCATCACTTCCGCCACGTCGCGGTTCCACAGTTCAGTGCGAACGCGAGCGCGGGTTCGTTCTTCCGGTTCGTTTTTCAACAGGTTCAGCAACGCCGCGATCGGCTCGCCGGCGATCTTGGCCGGCTTCACGAGCGGTTGCTTGGTATAGGCGATGCGCCAGATCCGGCCGTGGTTGTGATCGCGGTTCGGGTCGCGGAGGTTGTGTTGCATGTGGCCGACGAGCGGATTGAACCAATCGCAGACGTACAAAGCACCGTCGGGCCCGAACTCGATATCGACCGGACGGAAATTCGGATCGCTCGACTTCAACAACGGATCGACCGGGTCGGCCGCAAAGCCCGACTTCTCTTCACGCATCTTGTATTGCAGCACCCCTTGGAAGCCGATGCAGTTGTTGAGCAGATAGTTCCCCTGAGCCGCGGCGGGGAAGTTGCGGCTGGAAACGAGCTCGCAGCCCGCGGTCGGTCGCCATTGCTTCGTCAGAAATTGCTTGAGGCCGCCGTGCTTGTTCGGATAGTCGACATCGCCCGAGAAGGCGGCGCCGAAATAGTTGGCCCCGCCCGAAGCATCGGCCACGAAGTTTTGTCCCCAAGAGTCGACGATATGCCCCCACGGATTGGCGAACCCGTAAGAGACGAAGACGTCGAAGCGCCAGGTGCGCGGCTCCCAGCGAAACACCCCGGCGTTCACGCAGCGGCGTGGGCCGTAGGGGGTTTCGACTTGCGTATGGTGGAACGTCCCTTCTTCGAAGTAGAGCGCGCCTCCTTGGTCGTAGGTGAAGGCGCTGATCGAATGGTGCGAGTCGGCCGAGTCGAAGCCGTGGAGCACGAGTTCGCGGACGTCGGCCTTGTCGTCGCCGTCGGTGTCTTTCAGGAAGAGCAGGTTCGGCTGTTGCGCGACGAACACGCCCCCCTTGCCGAATTCCAGGCCCGTCGGCACATGCAGCTTGTCGGCGAACACGGTTCGCTTGTCGGCTTTGCCGTCGCCGTCGGTGTCTTCGAGAATGAGAATCTTATCGTCGACCGGCGTGCCGGGCAGATACATCGGATACGACTCCATGGTCGTGACCCAGAGTCGGCCCTTGGCGTCGAAGGCGAACTGAACGGGATTGCCTAGCTCCGGAAATTCGACTTCCGATGCGAACAGGTTCACCGCATAACCTTCGGGCAATTCGAACTTCTTGGCGGATTCCTCCGGCGACGTCAGGGAGACCGGGTTCTTGAAGTTGGTTTCGATCTTCGTGAATTCGCCGGTGCCGGAGTCGTCGATCTTCGCGGCGACTTCCTTCCCCTGCGCGACGTCCCAGATGCGCCGATCGCGCACGGCGATCATCTTGCGGAGCTTGGCGAACTCGGCCGGAAAGTTGACGATGCCGAACGGGGCCTTGCGGCCGCCGTAGATGTAGAAGCCGTTGATCGCGCGATAGTCGTAGAAGAATTGCAGGTTCTTTTCTTGGACTTCGGCCAACAGCTTGGCAGCATCGACTTTCGACACGGGAGCCGCGCCGAACAACGACTCGTCCAACAACTTACCGACGACTTGATCCCCGTGGCGATTGAGATGCACGCCGTTCATCGTCAGCGGGTTCGCTTTGCCGGCCTTCATCAGTTCGAGCGAGGGGTGAAACAGATCGACGAAGACGACCCCTTGCTTCTCGGCCACGGCCTTCATCGAGGCCGTGTAGAGTTCGAGGTTCTTGTTCTGTTCGGTACCGTCGGGCAGAGTCGATAGGCCGAGGTTTTCGAACGCGATCGGCGAGACGAGCACAATCTGCCGCAGCGTTTCGAGCTTCGGAGGCGCCTTGGTGACGTCGGGAGTCTTGTCCCAATTGCTGCGCGAGGTGGCGAAGTCGTCGATTCGTTGTGGGCTTTGCAGGAAGCTTTCCAAGTCTTTCTCGAACTGCTTCAAGCCCGCCGGGCCGCGAAACGATTCGTCGAACCCGAACATCGCCAGGAGGACGTTCGGCTTGTGGTCGGCCAGGGTGTGGCCGTGGTCGCGGAAGTCTTTCGAGCGCGGGCGCAGGCTGAGCTCATCGGCCGACCACCCGAGGTCGCGCACGACGAGCTCGAGTTGCGGGAAGCGACTGTGGAGCAGCGTCTCGAAACCGCTGAAATATTGCATCCGTTCGGCGAGCGTGTTGCCGACGATCACGACATGGTCGCCCTTGCGAAGCTCGAGCTTCGGCAACTCGGCCGAGGCGGCCGGCGTGAGGCAGACCGAGAGGAGTCCGACGATCAGAATGCTCGGAATCGACCGCCGGGAAAGCGAAGCGATGCGCATCATAAGTTTAAGATCCGGAAATGCGAAGGTGGGAGGGTATGCCGGAGGGCCGATTCTTTCGGAAGGGAACGTTTTCGGCAGGTCCTGCCGAGGCCTTATAAGGCTAAGCTCGAAACCCGCGGCAAACAAGGGGTTGAGCGGCATTGCCGACCCGGCGAATCGCCAAGCGTCGCAGCGCTGAATGCATTTCGGCCGAGGCACGCCGCTCCGGCCTGACGGCGGCGCTACGGCGTGCGCGACCCGACGGACTGCGTTCGGAGATCGCCGTCGGTTTTGGAGAGGGAACTGAAAAGGGGAAGCAGCGCCCGGACCATCCCGACGTCGTTGCCGTCGGCCGCTCCGCGGACGGCCCGTTGCGCGGCGCCGGCGTCGTCGAGGGCGAAATCGTCGGGATGCATTGAGTGGAAAATCGGCGAGAGCGGGATCGGCCGCTTCCATCGCACCTCGCGCCAGACCGTTTGCAATTCCCGTTGCGGGCCCCACTGCGCGCGCCAATCGTCGAACGTCAGCATTTGCGCCACGTCGTCGCCCGAGGCCAAACGCCAAAACCCTTCCGGCTTGAAACCTTCATAGAAGACCCGTTCGCCGGTCCATTGGAAGGTCTTGAGGAAATCGTTGCGGACGTCGATGCCGTCGTAGTCGACCAACGGAGCGCCGGTGAGCGAATAGAGGATCGAGTCCGAGCAGGTGATCGCGATCGAAGGAAGATGCGGGGCATCGAAGTTGTCGCTGATCTGCGCGAACGGGGCCGCCGTGACCGCGGTGAGATGGTTCAGATCGATCCGCACGTCGACGTCCTTCGGCAAGATCGCTCCGCCGGTCACGACGACGGCCGATTCGCTGACCGATAGCAAGCCATCGTTCCAGTGCAGCGAAATCGGCTGTAGTTCGGCGGCCCGCAACAACGATGCTTCGCCGCGGACTACGCAATGTTCGAGCCATACCTCGACCGGTTCGACCGTCGGCGCCGGCGTGGCTCCTTCGGTCGTCATCGGCATGTTCATCGACGACGGCGCACCCGGCGGCAAGCTCGTGCCGAGCAGTGCGACGTTCGGATGATAAGCTCGGCCGTCGGCCGAGGCGTTGTTGATCGTCAACACGCAGCGCTCCAAGCCGAGATATTCGGCATGTTGCAACTCGAACAGCGACCAATGATCGGCGGGGAAATCTTGCGGAGAAGGAACGTCGAAGCCGATTTCGATGCCGACCATCGTGAGCCGGCCGCCGACGATTGTCGCCATCATGTGCGGCAAGTTCGGGATCGCCGCTTCGGCCGGGCGGAAGCGGATCCTCGGGCGATACCCTTCGCCGGCCCGCACCGTGAGCTTGAGGTTGTTCAGCACCAGCGGACGTTCGACGCGCTCGCCGTCGTAGCAAAGCTCGACGACATCGCCGTTCTTGGCTGCGAAACATGCCGCTCGCAAACTCATGTAGCGACCGGAATCGTCCGGCGCATCGCAAACGACGAGCACGCCGTCGCGCGGTGCCGGCAGCTTGCGCGGCCCGACGGGAGCAACCGCCGCAGGGTCTGCCGGGGGCGTGGGAAGCGTCGCGACGGCAGGCGTCACGCCGGCGGGTGCGACGGTCGGGTCGATCATTGGGACAACCGGGGTCGTGCTCTTTACGAACGGCGTGCTCAGGTCAATCTTCGTAAGCGTCGTCGGCAGCGTCAGCGGAGTGCTGCCATTGGCAGGAGTCGTGTTCGCGGCGGCCGTGCCGGTCGGAACCGGTTGCACAGCCACGGCACTCGCGGCGCCCGAGCCGGTGGGGACCGGTGTCGCCGGCGCTGCGCCGGGATCGGGAATCGCGGTCGGCGGCCCGTTGTCGTTGCCGGCCGGCTTTCGATTCTCTTCGGGGGTGCCGGGGGCTTGCGCCATGCGCGGATCGAGGCGGAGCGAGTTCCAGTCGTCGTCGCGGGCCCGATCGTAGAACTCCAAGCCGACGATGATCGCCGCGAGGGCCGCGATCGGCACGATCCACGGGAGATGCCGTTGCCAAGCCGTGGCCGCTTGCGGGCCCGACTCCCATTTCGTGGCGAGGCGCACTTCGTTGCGGCGAATTCCAATGCGCTCGGCGAGATGGAGCAAGTCGGCGATCAGATCGGCCGGCGTTTGATAACGACGCAGCGGATCTTTCGCGAGCATCTTGCGCAAGATCGTCGTGACCGCTTCCGGTAAAGTCGGGTTGAATTCGCGAGGGTCGATCGGGTCGTCGCTGTTGTGTTGCAGCAACTTCTGCAACACGGTCCCTTCGGGAAACGGCGGCCGGCCGGTGAGCATGTAGTAGAGCGTGCAGCCGAGCGAATAGATGTCGCTGCGCACGTCGGCCCCGCGCGGGTCGCGAGCTTGCTCGGGAGAGATGTAGTCGAACGTGCCGAGCGTCACGCCGCTGGCCGTCAGGTCTTCCGCGCCGGGCTGGATGCCGTGTAGGCGGGCGAGCCCCATGTCGACGAGCTTCGCTCGGCCTTGCGCGGTGATGATGATATTCGACGGCTTGATATCGCGATGCACGATCTCGCGCGCCGACGCATGCGAGAGCGCATCGGCGACTTGCAGCGTATAGCTCACGGCATCGTCGAGCGGGATGCGGCCGACCTTCTCGACCAATTGGCGGACGTTCACCCCTTCGATGAATTCGAAGACGATGAAGTGCAGGCCCCGATCTTCGCCGACGTAATAGACGCGAGCGATGTTTTCGTGGTCCAGCCGCGCAGCCGATTGGGCCTCGTTCTTGAATCGCTTGAGGGTCTCGTCGTCGCAGGCTTGCGTGCGCGAGAGAACCTTGATCGCGACTTCGCGGTTGAGCGTGCAGTCGCGCCCGCGGAACACGGCTCCCATGCCGCCGCCGCCGGCGAATTCGATCAGCTCGTAGTGCCCGAGCCGTTCGCCGGCTAAGAGCTTAGAGAGTTCGTGCGAAGGGGCCGGCACGACCGTGCCGCCTACCGCCGGATTGCCGGCGTTCTCTTCGGTCGAGCGGCCCGGCTTCGAGATCACGGTCGCATCGGCGACGCTTTCACCGAGCTGCTCCGGCCAGAAGGTCCGACTGTCGGGCACGTGCAATTCCGTCGAGTCGGCCAACGAACCGGCGGGCGGTTCGGGTACCGGTGGCTGCTCGGGAGGTATGCGTGCCGAAGAACCCATGTCCCTGGTCTCGTCCCTGTCCTGCGACATCCTGTCGCGGTTCCGGTAAACGGAAAGATTTGCAAACGTCACCCTTGAGGTGACGAGCCGCAATGTTTTCCGTAGTGATAGGAGGCTATCTTCTTCCGAACGAATGTTCGGGTCTTATTCGATGTGATTCACTTATCGTAAATTCGCGGTTCAAGAACGTCAACGCTTTTCGGCAACCGCAGGCCCCCGGTTTGCCTAGTTTAAGGGGCTGCCGGATTATTACGACTGCTTTCCGGCGACAGCTCAACCATACGTTTGCCTTGCCGGCACCTTGGTTACCCGTTTCGGTAGTAAATAGGAAAAAAAGAAAGGGGAGGCGCTTCGATGATCGAAGCACCTCCCCTTGAATAACCATTCTCTGCCGCAGCTCGAAGTCTTAGACGACCTTCGTCTGGCCCGGCACCGCGACAACCGGAGCCGGCGGTTCGGTGTCCCAACTGATGGCGTCGCTCGGTCCGAGCACGATCTTCGAGTTGAGCGCGTCTTCCCACTTCACTTCCTTGCCGCCGTACGTCGCCATGCGGCCGAGGATCGAGGTCATGGTGCTCATCGCGCCGTTGTAACCTTCGTTGATCGGGTTGCCGGCGCGGATGCTGGCTTGCATGTCGTCGTGTTCGACTTGGTAAGGGTTGCCGTCTCCCTTGCCGCGATACTTCCAGGAGTCGCCCCCCTTCACGAAGATCTCGCCGTTGCCGACGTTCGCCGTTCCCTTCGAGCCGTGCACGTGTTCGCTGACGCTGTTCCAGCAGTTCGGAATGTGGCGGCAATAGCTAAACATCCGGGAGCCGTCGGCATATTCGAACTCGACGGCGTGGTGATCGTAGATCTCACCGTATTTCGGGTCGACGCGGACTTCACGGCCACCCATGCCTTCGGCCTTCACAGGGTAAGCGTTCTTCACCCAGTTGATGACGTCGAGGTTGTGGATGTGTTGCTCGCAGATGTGGTCGCCGCTGAGCCAATTGTAGTAGTACCAATTGCGCACTTGGTACTCCATCGCCGACTTCGTTTGATCGCGCGTGACGCGCGGATCCCAAACGCCGCCGCCGTTCCAATAGGCCCGGGCCGCAATGATGTCGCCGATTTCGCCGTCTTGCAGACGCTTGATCGTCTCGATGTACTTCTTCTCGTGGTGCCGTTGCAGACCGACGCCGACCGCGAGCTTTTGCTTCTTCGCATCGGCCACGGCATCCAGCACGCGGTGCACGCCCGGCGCATCGACCGCGACCGGCTTCTCCATGAAGACGTGCTTGCCGGCCTTCACGGCCGCTTCGAAATGCACGGGACGATAACCGGGCGGAGTCGCCAAGACGATCAGATCGACATCGCACGCCAAAACTTTTTGATAAGCATCTAGGCCGGAGAAGCGGCGCTCTTTCGGGCAGTCGAGCCGATCGGTCGAGAGCTTTTGGCCGTCGCGGCCTTTGCTGTTTTCGAGATTCTTATAAGCCTTCTCGACGGAGTCCTCGAAGGCGTCCCCCATCGCAACGAGCTTCACGGAGCCTTCGGTGGAAAGCGCTTGCAGTGCGGCACCGGTGCCGCGACCGCCGCAACCGATGACGCCGATCTTAATCGTGTCGTCTTTCTCGGCTCCATGCGCGAAGCGAGCTGAGCCGAGCTCGAGCGCCAAGCCGCCGGCGGCGACTGCGAGCGAACTCTTCGTGATGAAGTCGCGCCGAGAAGTGCTCGGCAGCTTGAGAGGAGAAGGTTCCATGGATCGGCTCCAAAAAAGAAGGGGAATGGAAAGACGTGTTCGATCTTGAATTCGAAAAAAACGATTCGCGTGTTACTGCGGGGGGCCCGGCGCGTAGACCTTCGCTTTCACTTCGGCGCTCGGCTCTTCCAACGGGCGAACGACGCGGAAGCCGACGAAGAGGGCGTCGGTATAGTACCAGATGCTTTGCGGAATTTGTGGGTCTTGCTGCTTCCATTCGGTCGTCGAAGGCATCCGGACGGCGCTCCGCAGCGCTTCCGGATCGTCGTCCCAGGAGCCCCCTCGAACCGGGCACGGCTCCGACTTCTTCGGCGAATTCACAGGGTTTTTCGCCGGCGACTTCGCGTAGAACGTCGGGTCGTATTGATCGAAGGTCCACTCGGCGACGTTGCCGTGCATGTCGTACAAGCCCCACTGGTTCGGCTTCTTCTTGCCGACTTCATGGTACTTGCCGTCGCTGTTGTCGTAGTACCAGGCATAGTCGCCGATCTGCGAAGCGTCTTCGCCGAAGCTATACGGCGTGGTCGACCCGGCGCGGCAGGCATATTCCCATTCCGCTTCCGTCGGCAGGCGATAGTAGCGGCCGGTCTTCTTGCTGATCCATTCGCAATACTTCATCGCCGAGTATTGCGTCATGCAGATCACCGGGAAGCGGTCTTTGCCCATGCCGAACGTCATGTCGGTGTAGGGCTTCGTCGGCTTCGAGCAAGCGTCGGCGATCTTTTCCGCGGCGGTCGGCTCGCGGTTGTCGAGCTTGCGGCGCGCGATGTCGAGCTGAAACATAAAGACTTCGTACTCGTCCCACGTCACTTCGTATTTGCCCATCCAAAACGGCGCGATCTCGACTTCGTGCTGCGGCCCCTCGTCTTCGCCTCGCTTCTCTTCCGAGGTCGGGCTCCCCATCTTGAACTTGCCGCCGGGGATCGGCAGCATCTCGAACTCGGCATCGGAGTCTTTGATCTGCTCGAGATAAGGCTTCATCTCGGCTGCCGTTTTCGCCAGGCCTGCGACTTCGGCCGGCGGCGCTTTCTTCGCGTCATTTTCAGCGGCCGAAGATCCGTTCGCGGCGGCGACGAAAAAGATTCCCGAGCAAACCAAGCCGACGAAACGGACGCCGACAGAAGAATGGCAAACGGAGCGGAGGGAGACTAGGCTGAGCATGTCGGCGGAAATCCTCGAGGGAAGACGATACTGTATCAGCGAGCGGCGGGATGCAAAACGGGATTCGACGAACAGGTTCGGCGCGGTTTCAACTCGGGGCGGGCTTCATCGCACTCCTCGCGGCGCTCCTCTCGGCAGCGATCGAGACGACCTCCGCCGAGACGCCCGTTACCGAGACGACACTTGCCGACGATTCGCGACTCTTGCGCTACGAGTATTCCGAAGTCCGAATGGGTGCGGATTTCAAGCTGGTATTGTATGCAGCCGAGCAACGAACCGCAAACCTCGCCGCCGCGGCGGCTTATGCGCGGGTCGCCGAACTCGATAAGAAACTGAGCGACTACGATCCGGCGAGTGAACTCACTCGCCTTAGCGTCACGGCCGGCACGGGGAAGGCCGTCCCTCTCGGCGAAGATTTATGGTTCGTGCTCGAACGCTCGCAAAAGCTCGCCGCGGCGACCGAGGGCGCGTTCGATGCGACCGTCGGGCCGCTGGTGAAAGCCTGGCGCAGCGCGCGGCGCACGAAGACCTTTCCGTCGGCAGAGCGGCTCGCGAAGGCCCGCGCGAGCGTCGGCTTTAGAAATCTGCGGCTCGATCCGCAGGCGCGCACCGCCGAATTGCTGGTGCCCGGCATGCTGCTCGATCTCGGCGGCATCGCCATGGGTTACACGGCCGACGAAGCGCTGCGCGTCATCCGATCGCACGGCATTACGCGCGCCATGATCGACGCCTCGGGCGACATCCTCTGCGGCGATCCTCCGCCGGGTAAGCGTGCGTGGACGATCGGAATCGCACCGCTGACGGAATCGAAAGGACCGCCGAGCCGGTACGTCGAACTCGTCAACGCCGCCCTCACGACCTCGGGCGATGCGTTTCAATTCGTCGAGCTCGACGGCCGCCGCTATTCGCACATCGTCGACCCACACACGGGTCTCGGCCTCACGACGCGCTCGAGCGTCACCATCACAGCCCGAGATTGCATCACCGCCGACAGCCTCGCCACGGCAGTCAGCGTGCTCGGGCCGGAACGAGGATTGCAGTTGGTAGAGAAGACGGCGGGAGCCGAAGCGTTCATCGTGCGCGAAGAGTCGGGAATGACCGTCACGACGCAATCGAAAGGTTTTCGATCCACGGCAACGAGTCCTCCCTCAGCCGCAGGGCGTTAGCCCCCGGTCCTTCGTATCAACGGACCAATCCATGTCGAAACCGCAATTAATCTCGAAGTTCCTTTACGCGATCTTCCTCCTCGGTGCCGGAGCGATGCACTTCTTGCGGCCCGAGTTTTATGTGAAGATCATGCCGCCGTATCTGCCGTGGCATTTGCCGTTGGTGTACTTGAGCGGCGTGGCGGAGATGGGCTTGGGGGCTCTGTTGCTCGTGCCGGGCTACACGCGGCTTGCGGCGTGGGGCATCATTGCGCTGATGATCGCGATCTTCCCGGCCAACATCTACGTTTATCAACACCAAGAGATTCTACCGGCCCCGCCCTACGTGCATCTATGGCGGCTGCCGCTTCAAGCGATGTTCATTCTCTGGGCCTTTTCGCTCACGCGAACGCCCAAGTAGCAGGCACGTTACACGTGCCGTCCGCCACGGGCGGCTTCGAGCGATCAGGATGGCCCGCGCCCCGGATATACATCTGGGGTATTGGAGAAGCGTAGAGCGCAACGCGAAGGTGCATCTCGCTCCCCTCTACTCATAGTACCTTGACCCGTATCGTATGCACCCCGTTCCAGGCGTAGCCGGCGGGGTTCCAATGGATCGCGCCGTCGAGCGGTTGGGTTCGGCCGAGCGCATCGATGGCGCGGCAGCGGAGCGTGTGTTCACTCGGCTTAAGATCGACCGCCGTGTGCCAGCGATACCAAGCGTAAGGGCTGTCGGGAACTACAATTTCCACTCGACGCCAAACTTCGCCGTCGGTTGACAGCTCGACCCGATCGATTCGGCAACCGCCGTCGTTGAAGGCGACGCCGACCACATTGATTTTGTTGTCGGCACCGGCCGACTTTTCGATTTTCGTCTCGTCGCTTGGTGAAAGAATGATGCTTTTGGTGCGCATCCGCCAGTTCGGCTCGCTATTGCCGAGGTCGTATTCAAACTTCGCGCCGGGCTTGATCGGGGCGAGCGGTGTTCGATAGCGGCGCACTTGATGATGGTTCGCCGTTTCGCTCGCCTCGAAGCGAATCCGGTTCAACCACTTTACGTGCATCGTGCCGTAGTAGCCCGGCGTTACGAGCCGCACGGGTCCGCCATGCGCGGCCGGAAGGGGTTCGCCGTTCAGCGTGAGCGCGAGGATCGTCCGGTCGAGCGCGTCGCCGAGCGGCAAACTATGTTCGAAGTCAGCGGCGTCGGGCTTCGGGGGGCCGTCGCTTCCTTCGGCAGTGATGAAGTGCGCACGATCATCGACGTTCAACTTGAGGATCTCAATCACCTGCCGCAGCGGCACGCCGCCGAATCGCACGTTAGCCACCGCGCCGATGTGCCAGGGCGCGCCGGGACACGGAGCTGCGGCGGAGAAAAACTTT
>JAIOPP010000095.1 GCA_021413845.1 Planctomycetia bacterium
GGTCGGAGTCTCGTCTCCTCACACGGCCCAACATCGCACGCCGCGCCGCGAGATTCAACGCGAAGAATTGGGCCAAAGTAGCAGGCACGTTCCACATGCCGTCCGCCACAGCTGATACGGAACGATCATCACGCTGCGGCCCCGGATATGCATCCGGGGCTATTGAACGGAGGCTGTGTGCGTCGCGATGCTGCACTCAGCTCGAACGACGCACGTGGCTACGGCACGTGGAACGTGCCTGCTACTTTGCCTTACTTCGTCTTCAAGGCCAGATCCGCAATCTCGCTCGTTCCCTCGTCGTCGTTGTGCCAGAGGGCGTCGAGGTAGCTCGTCACGCGGCGGCGGGCCGTAGCGAGATAGTAGCGGGCCACTTTCAGATCGCGGCACTTTTGGGTTTCGTCGGCGTGTTCGTCGCGGCAGAGAGCGTCGAGTCGGTTGAGCACGCAGCCGCACACGTAAAGCTCCGTCGCGGCATCGGCGACGCGACCCAATAGATACTGTTTTTCCAGGATCGCCTCTTGATGGTTTCGCAACAGCGCCTCGACCGCGGCGCCGAACTTGCCGACCATTTTTCCGAGTTGCGCGGCGTCGTCGTGCAACTCCGTGCTGCGCACATGCACCGTCGGCGAGCTCAACAGCGCCCCGACTTTGCGAGCCATGAAGCCACTAAGTTTGCCGACGTTGCCGAGCGGGTGCTTGGCGGCTTCGAGAATCCCTTGCAGCTCGAGTCCCACGTCGCGCATGCCGACCAGCGCGATGAAGTTGCGCAGCACGTCGTTCGCCCCTTCGCCGATCTGGTTGATGCGCGCGTCGCGCAAGATTCGCTCGAACGGCTCGTCGGTAAAGTACGCCTTGCCGCCGTAGATTTGAAACACGTCGTTCACGATCTTCCACAGCACCTCGGTGGCGAAGACCTTGAGCATCGCCGTTTCGAGCATGTAGTCGTCGTGGCCGGAGTCGATGAGCGCGGCGGTCTGGTAGGTGGCGCTCTCCATAGCAAAGATGCCTGCTTCCATGTACGCGATCTTCTCCTTCACGAGCTCGAACGAGCCGAGCGTCTGCCCGAACTGCACCCGGCTGTTCGCATGCTCGACGGCCTTTGCCAAGCAAAACTTCGCCGCGCCGGTGCAGCTGGCGCCGAATGTCGTTCGGCCGAAATCGAGGACCGTGAGCGCTACTTTCAACCCCTTGCCGAGCGTGCCGAGTATGTTTTCCTTCGGCACGAACATATCTTTAAACGCAAGCCGCGCGGTCGCGCTGCCGCGCACTCCCAGCTTCGACATCCGCTTCTCGACCACCTCGAAGCCCGGCATGTCGGGCGTGACGAGAAACGCCGTGACCTTCGTCTCTTTGCTCCCGGGCACCGGAGTCCGCGCCATGACCGTGAGCACTTGCGCGATCCCGCCGTTCGTGATCCAGCGCTTCTTCCCGTTGAGGATGTAGCCCTTCCCGTCGGCCGTCGGCACGGCTTGCGTTTGCACGTTCGCGGCATCGCTTCCCGCTTCCGGTTCGGTGAGCGCAAACGCGCTGATCCATTCGCCGGTCGCGAGCTTCGGCAGCCAGCGGGCCTGCTGCTCTTTCGTGCCGAAGAGCACCAGCGAACGGGGACCGATCGAATGATGGGCGTTCACGAACAGGGCCGTGCTCGCGCAATGTCCGCCGAGCACTTCGAGCAGCTTGCAATACGACGCTTGCGACAAGCCGCGCCCGCCGACGCTCTCGGGCAGGCACGCACCCAACACGCCGACGTCGCCCAAGCCGCGCACGATCTCATCCGGAATGATCGCCTCGCGGTCGATCTTCACCGGATCGACCCGCTCTTGGCAGAACCGCCGCAACTCAGCCTGCATCTTGAGCGTGAGCGGGTCGGAGCCGGGATCGGGGTACGGGACGAGCCGTTCATTGAGATAGTGCCCGAAGTAAAGCCCTTTGGCAAACCCGACACGCATCCGAAAGTCGCTCAACAGCTCTTCGGCCTGAGCGATCTGCTTCTCGCGGTCGGCGGCACCCATGATGCGGAACTCCCAAAGGTCGAAAGAAGCACGGTGGTCGTACGATGAAAAACGGAACGAATCGGGGAAGCCCCGCAGCATTCGTAAGCAGACTCCCTACAGACGAAGCCCGCGTCCATCCGATTCCGTTAGAAATATACAGTCGCACACCGCAACGGGCGATGCCAAGCCTAGCCGCGGTGTGAAGCTCGCGGATCCGCATGACTGTCGGGCCACGCTCCGACTGGCGGAATCGTTATGAAGCCGGGCGTAGTCATTTTTAAGCCGATCGCCTATATTGACGCGTCAAGCCTCCCTCCTTGTTACCGCTGAGCGAAAGGTCGTCCGAACCATGTCACAAGTGCTTACCGAGCAGGTGCTGGTCGTTCCGACAAGTGTGTTTCACAAGCTCGGACACTTTCAGGGCTTCTGCGCCGACGTCGACTTCTACATGGCCGAGCTCCTCAAGCCGGAGCATGTGAGCTATCGTCCGCGGCCGGAAATGGAGAAAGATCCGAAGTTCAAGCAGTTGATTCCCTACGCGATTTTTCATCATCGCGATGCGGCAGGCAGACAGTATGTGTTTCAGTACACCCGCGGCAAAGGGCAAGGCGAAGGACGTCTGCACAGCAAGCGAAGCGTCGGCATCGGCGGACACATCTCGAGCGACGACGCCTCGACGATCGACATCGACCCGTATCGCGAAGGGCTCCGTCGCGAGCTGGAAGAAGAAGTCGTCATCGGGTCGGCCTACACGGAGCGCTGCGTCGGCCTGATCAACGACGATCAATCGGAAGTCGGCCGCGTGCATCTCGGCGTCGTCCACCTGTTCAGCGTCGACGAGCCTTTGGTTCAGCCGCGCGAGACGGAGATCATCGCCTCGGGCTTCCAGCCGGTCGACGAATTGCTGCAGCAACTCGACGGTTTCGAGACTTGGTCGTCGATTTGCCTGAAAGCGCTCTTCGCCTAACAATAGAAGCAGCCTCTCCCCGACGACGCTCGCCCGCGACACCTCGGCGTTTCTCCGCGGCCATGCCCGACCCGACCGGCCCCGACCACGACACGATCTACATGGACAACCACGCGACGACGCGCGTGGATCCGCGCGTCGTCGAGGCGATGCTCCCCTACTTTACGGAGCGGTACGGCAACAGCGGCAGCATCAACCACGCGTTCGGCCATGAAGCGCAAGACGCCGTCGACGCGGCCCGTTCGTCGATCGCCCGAGCGCTCAACGCCGGCGAGCGCGAGATTGTGTTCACGAGCGGTGCAACCGAAAGCAACAACCTCGCCATCAAAGGACTCGCCGAGCGCGCGCGGAAGAAGGGGAACCACATCGTCAGCGTCGCGACCGAGCACAAATCGGTGCTCGATCCGCTGGCTCGACTGGCTTCGCGCGACTATGAAGTGACGCTGCTCGACGTGGAACAAGCCGGTTCGCCGACGTCGGGCCTGCTCGATGTCGGCCGCGTGGCCGGCGCACTCCGGCCCGAGACGATTCTCGTTTCCGTCATGGGGGCGAACAATGAGATCGGCGTGCTTCAGCCGATTGCGGAGATCGGCAAGCTCTGCCGCGCGCGGGGCGTGGCGTTTCATTGCGACGCCACGCAAGCGGTCGGTAAGATTCCGGTCGACGTCGCGGCTTGGAACGTCGATCTGATGAGTTTCTCGGCGCATAAGCTTTACGGCCCGAAAGGAGTCGGCGGGCTCTTCGTGCGGCGTTCGTCGCCGGCCGTGCGACTGACTCCCCAACTCGACGGCGGAGGTCAAGAGGCCGGCTTCCGCAGCGGCACGCTCAACGTGCCCGGCATCGTCGGCCTGGAGCGGGCCTTAGAACTTTGCACGGCTGAGATGTCGCAAGAATCAACCCGTTTGGCAGCCCTGCGCCGGCGTTTGCTCACCGGCATCACGGCCGAGATCGACGGCGTGTCGTTGAACGGTCCGGTGTTGGACGAGCCGGCGTTCGATAAAGCCGCCGCAGCCGACGGTGCGCCGTTGCGGCTTCCCGGCAACTTGAACCTCAGCTTCGACGGCGTCGACGGCGAAGCGCTGATGCTGAGCATGAAGCGGCTGGCGGTGAGTTCCGGAAGCGCCTGCACTTCGGCGAACCCCGAGCCGAGCCACGTGCTGCGCGCCTTGGGCCTGAGCGAGGATCTTACCCGCGCGAGCCTCCGCTTCGGCCTCGGCCGATTCAACACCGAGGCGGAAGTCGATCGGGCCGCGCAACTGGTCGTCGCGGCGGTGCGCGACCTGAGAAAACTCGGCAGCATGGCGTAAACACGTGGATATTGCAGCGTAAGTAACTGGAATTGCGATACTTGACGCGGCCCCGGCCTGAATCGGACTTTCCCTTTCGGCCGAGGGAGGTATAATTCGAGCAACGACGTAAGTCTGAAAACCAGCTTCTATTCCGATAACCGATCTAGGTGACACCATGGCAGTCTTGCTGAGCGAAAAGGCCGCGAACGAAGTGAAGAAGATCATGACCGAGCAAAAGCTCGATCCCTCGATGTTTCTCCGCGTCGGCGTTTCGGGCGGCGGCTGTAGCGGCTTTTCCTATAGCCTCGGCTTCGACGGCAACTTCAACGCCGCCGAAGATATGAAAGTCGATTGCCACGGCGTGTCGATGGTCGTCGACAAGAAGAGCGAGCTCTTCTTGGACGGCACCACGGTCGACTTCTACGAAGGCCTCGAGAAGCGCGGTTTCACGTTCGAGAACCCGAACGCGGTGAAGAGCTGCGGTTGCGGCAGCTCGTTCTCCGTCTAAAGAAATGTTGCGGAAGCTCGCGGGCTTCCTTACGAATACCACGAGAGCTCTCGGTGCGAAGTGCACCGAGGGCTTTTTTCGTTTGCTGCACGAAATGCAGTCTATTCGGAAAGGCGCAGCCCGCGGGGCAGGCTCTCGCCGAACATGCGTCCCTGCTCTTCGCCGGCAAGCCTGCCCCCTGCAACGACGAGCTCGCGCAGATGGTCGGCCGCTCCGACACGGTCGAACCACGCGACGATCGAGCGGCGCGTCTGCTCGTCGACATCGCGAAACCGATCTCCCGTCTTGCGCGCCAGTTGCATCAGCGCGAAGCCGATCGACAGCTCGCTCCCTTTCATCCCCATCAAGGTCCGGCTCCAACCGGCCGCGACTTCCGCCGGCACGACCACGTTGAGCGGGCCATACATAGGCACCCGCGCCCCGATTCGGCCGATCGTCCAAATCAGAGCGTCTTGCACGGCCGGCGTCTTTTCCTTCGGAGCAAGAATCAGCGCCGCGTGCGCGATCTCTTCTTTGCGAACCACTTCGAGCAACTCCAACGACCCGAGCAGCCGCCACACCTCGGCCGACTCATGGCCGCTGAATCCGAAGTCGGGCTTGCGCGGCGGCGCTGCTTTCGAGCCCTTCAGCGCGAGCAGATAAACACGCAATGGCGCCGCGAGCGGCTCGGCCAGCGCGCGTTGCTGGCCGGCCGTCAGCCCGCCGGCGATGCGCCGCCAAAGGATCAACCATTCGACCCGCACGCGCGCCCCGTGAAAAAACCGTTTCGCTTGCAGCAGCTTCCAAGTCTGCGCCACGCGCCAATCGTCCACCGCGAGCCCATAGCCGGGACGCAGCGCAAAGCCGGCGGTCCAGAGCCAGCGCGCCTCATGTTCTTCCGACAATCGCCGGCCTTGCTCCAGCTCGAACAGCTCTTGCCATTGCTCGCGCAACAGCGACACCGGCCATTCGCTTCGTCGACTGCCGATGCTCTCTTCCAAGCGTTTGATCAGCGACTCCGGCTTGTGCGCTTCGTCTTTGTTTTCGTAGGTCGCGCGGATCGGCTCGCGCCCGCGTCGCGAAAGATCGGCCTCGACGAAGCCGCTCGCTTCGGCACTTCCGGCGTGCGCCTCACGATCGGTTTGAACTGCGGAGCGGACATCGAATTGCAGCTTCCATACGGCTCCGGCGGCATCGGCCGCGGCCCGCGTACACCACAACTCCAGCGTGCCGATCTCGGTCAGCTTGGCATGCAGCTCGACCGTGATCGTTTCGCCGGTTCCCTTCTTCGCGGTCTGCAGCACCGTCCGAATCGGCGGCAGGGCCGACATTTGCAACGGATCGACGGCGACGATCGAGCCGACCGGATCGGTGAGCCGCGTGCTGGAATAATAGAGCGGAAACTCGACCGGCTCCCGAATCCGCAGCTCGAAGGTTCGGCCCGGCAGGTCGAGCCCTTGCCCTTCGTCGATGCCTGCCGGCAACAAGCAGACGGCCTTCGCCGCGGCCTCGTCGGCGGAGCCCAGCCCGACGTAATACGTTCGCGCCGAACCTGCCGCGATGCGCACTCCTTGCCCACGCCGCACGAGCCCATAGTAGGCCGCGCCGCGCGCCACGGCTAAGTCGAGCCGGTGGTTATCGAGAATGCGCGGTTGCCACGCTTGCGCCCCGGTCGCGCCCGGCGGCGCGAACCAAGAGCCGAGCACTTCCAACAGCCGGCTCCGCAACTGCGGCGACTCGAAGAACCCTCCGTTGAACAACACGATGTCGGGCCGCGCCGGATCGTGCGGCGTGTTCATCGGCACATCGTCCGTGGCGACGTGCCGATGCGCGGAGAGAAACGCTCCGAGATAGCGCGTCATCGCGGCATCGGGAGCGTAAGGGAGCCCGAATTCTTGGAAGCCGCTCCGTCGGGCCGGAGGTTTTTCATCGAGCTTCGTCCGAGGCAAGAAACCTTCGACGAGGAGCGCTTGCCCTTCGCCGGCGTCGAGCTCGATGCTGCGGCCGCCGCCGATCAAGCGCGAGCCGCCGCCGGGAAGATTCACTTTGATCCGCTCCGGCGGCGCGGGCCCGAGCAGCGTCTCTTTCACTTGCCGGCAACTTCGCAACAGCGTGGCCCATGCGCGCGGCTCGAGCTTGCCGCCGTCGGTCGCTTTCCGTTCCAGGTGATGTGCGAGCGCCAGGTCGAGGTTATCGCCGCCGAGAATCAAATGGTCGCCGACCGCCACACGATGAAACTGCACGCGACCATCGCCGCCGGCCCGCACGCGGATGAGCGTGAAGTCGGTGGTTCCGCCGCCGATGTCGCACACCAGGATCTTCTGCCCCGGCTCGACTTCGGTTTGCCAACGATCGGCGTGGGCCGTGATCCAGGCATAGAACGCGGCTTGCGGCTCTTCCAACAACACGACCCGATTCAAACCGGCGAGCTTCGCCGATCGGATCGTCAACTCGCGAGCCACTTCATCGAAAGACGCCGGCAACGTGAGGACGATCTCCTGCTCTTCCAGCGGATAACGCGGAAAGCGGTAGTTCCACGCCCGGCGAAAGTGTTCGAGATAGCGGGCACCGACATCGACCGGCGAGAGCTTCACAACATCTTCGGCACCGTGCCAAGGCAACAGTTCGGCCGTACGATCGACGCCGGCATGGCAGAGCCAACTTTTCGCCGACGAAATCAACCGGCCCGGCACGGTCTCGCCGTGATCGCGGGCGAATGTGCCGACGACATACGGCGGATCGCGGTCTTGCCACGGGAGTCGCATCGCGCCGGCGGCGAACTCCCCTCCGGCCGGCTCGTAGTGGAACGAGGGCAACGTGTCGCGGGCTTCGATCACGCCGGGAGCGACGATCTGCGGCACCGGAAAGTCTTGCACCTGCGACGCCGCACCGAGTTCGGCTTGTTCGGTGTCGACGAAAGCCATGGCCGAGTTCGTCGTGCCGAGATCGATGCCGACGATATAGCGGCTCGGGCCCGATGGAAGCGCGTCGTTAGCCATGACGAATGAAACGGGCTAAGCCGATTCCTCGCGCACGCTGAACTCCAGCTTCCAACGATGCGGCGAGATCGTGCTGGCGCACCAGAGCTCGAAGACGCCGAGCTCCGTGATGCGCGACTCGAACCGCACCGGCACGTAGCCGTCGTCGGCTTCTTCCATCGCCGGCAAAACCGTCGCCAAGGGATCGGTCTCGACGAGTTCATCGTCGGCCCAACGCTCGCGCAGGTCGCCGGGACGATCGCTCTTGCGAACAGCCGAACTAAAGAATCGAAACTCCGCCGGCTCACCGACCACGAGCCCGATCTCTCCGCCGGGAACTTCCGCGGCCGTTCCTTCTTCCATGCCGAACGGCACGACGCAGAGCGCGCGCAGCGGGCGCTGCGCGCCGGGAATCGCGAGCCCTGCGCTCTCGATGCCGACGTAGTAGGAACGCGCCGTGCCGCCGCGAATGCGGATGCCGCCGGCGGTCTTTGAGCGGGCATAGTAAGCGGCGCCGCGCGCCACGGCACAATCGAGATCACTGTTCCCTTCGAGCGTGCGAGGCAGCCGCGCGGCGCCGCACCAGCCGGCAAGCACGTCGAGCAGGCGAGCCCGCAGCGTGTCGGCTTTGAAGACTCCGCCGTTGAACAACACATGCAAAGGCTTCGCCGCCGCAGTCTCCGAAGCCGCGACGCCGAGCACGCCGTTGGAGCTGAGAAACAGGGCCAAATGTCGCGTCACGGCGGTATCGACTTCGTACGGCAAGCCGAGCTCGCGGAAGCCGGAGGCCCGATTCTTCTGCGGCTTCGCGGCGGCCTCGCAAGGGGGAAAGAAGCCGTCGACGAGCAGCCGCACGACGTCGTCGCGCACGAGATCGGCCGAGATCGTGCCGCCGACTAAGCGGCTTCCGCGCCCTAACACGGCGACGGGATGTTTCTCCGGTCCGCCGGAGGCGAGCAAGGCTTCCTTCGCGGCGCGGCACGAATGCCAAAGCGCGACCGATTGCCAAGGATCGAGCTTCGCTCCTTTTTGCTCGAGCACACCCGCGGCGTAGTGCGCAAGAGCGAGATCCATGTTGTCGCCGCCGACGAGCGTGTGGTTGCCGACCGCTGCGCGGCGCAGCATCAACTCGCCGCGCTCTTCCGCAACCTCGACGAGCGTGAAGTCGGTCGTGCCGCCGCCGACATCGCATACCAGGAGCGATTCGCCGACTTGCAACGTCCGCCGCCAGCGATCGCCCGTATCGGCGAGCCAAGCGTACACGGCCGCTTGCGGTTCTTCCAAGAGAATGAACGCTTCGGGAAAGCCGGCGGCAAGTGCCGCTTCGCGCGTAAGTTCGCGCGCGGCGGCGTCGAACGAAGCGGGAACGGTGAGCACGACCGATTGGTCCGCGAACGGCGCACTCGGATAAGCCGCGGTCCAAGCGGCGACCAGATGTTCCAGATAGCGCCGCGAGGCTTCGACCGGAGAAATCTTGGCGACCTCGTCTGGCGCGCCCCAGGGGAGGATCGCCTTGCGCCGGTCGACCCGACTGTACGCGAGCCAGCTCTTCGCAGCGGCGACGGTTCGCGTCGGCGCGTCGGCCGATTGCTTGCGGGCCCATTCGCCGACGACGTAATCGCGTCCGATAGCCCAAGGCAAATCGTAGCTCGCTTGGCCTCGGTCGTGATCGCCGGCGAGATACGTGAACGACGGTAGCAACGGGCGCGATTCGAGTACGCCGGGCGCCGTGAGTTGCGGAATCGGCAACACCTCGACCGTGGCGCGCTCGTCGTCGAGCGGCGCATAGGCGAGCGCCGAGTTCGTCGTCCCGAGGTCGATGCCGATGGCGTAACGCGCACTCATCCGATGTAGTTCCTCATGCCGACGGCAAGCCAAGGTGACAGGAAGCCTTCGTTATTTGATTTCAAGTTCGATCGGGGCGACGATCGTCTGTGCGGCTTCGCTGCCGGTCCAGGCGGGGAGTTCGCACCGTGTCGCTTGCCAACCATGGTGGGCTACCATCCCGCGAAACGGTGGCTTCCCGACGACGTTGCCGGTAAGGCGAAAGCGGGCCGCATCGAACCCCTCGGCGACTTCCAACGGGCTTCCCTCCGCTTGCTCGGTCGCCGGCCGGAGCGCGAAGATCCGTTCGATCGCAGCGGCGCAATCGCGATGCACGTCGCGCACCGCGGCGCCGATCTGAGCGTCGTCGTAGGCCGAGATGGACTCCTTCAGGAAATCGACCAAGCGTGCCTCGCGCTGCAAGGCGAAAAGGAGGCTAAGGGCATCGTTGCGCGTCGGCTTGGGCTTCGCCGGCGCAGCCGCTTTGACCGGGCTCGGCGCCGCGGCGGGGACGTTTTCCGGAGCGGCTTTCGCCGGTTGCGGGCTCGCCGAACCGTCTAACAGCAGCGCTACGCGACCGGCGAATTCTTGGTTCCCAAGCGCTCGGAAAAAGGACTTCAAGGCGATGGCTAGCCGACCCACGGCAACTCCTTAGAAAAGGCGAATGCACACAGAATGGCGGTCGCAGCCGTGAGTTGTCAACCCATGCGGAATTGCCGCCGCTCGACGCGCGGCTGAGCTTCCATTTTAGGAGGAGACCAACTAAGGTTAATGCCCTCGGCGCAGCGAAGATACGTCGAAACCACACACGGCCGACCGGCGGGAGACGAGACGCTTTCCCGGCGCGGTCGGGGCTACTACTTTTTCCTTATCATATCGGTCGGGTAGTTCATGCGCATCGCAGTGATCGGAACGGGATACGTCGGGCTGGTGAGCGGAACTTGTTTTGCCGATAGCGGCAACGAGGTGATTTGCGTCGATATCGATGCGGCTAAGATCGAGGCTCTGAAGCGCGGTGAGATTCCGATCTTCGAGCCGGGCCTGACCGAGATGGTGATCCACAACATCGAGGCCGACCGCCTCCACTTCACGACCGATCTCGCGGCCGGTGTGCGCGAGGCCGACCTCGTGTTCCTCGCCGTCGGCACGCCGAGCGCGCACGACGGCTCGGCCGACTTGACGAACCTCTGGAAGGTCGTCGAACAGATGGCGAGCCACTTGCCGACGCAAGCGATCGTCGTGACGAAAAGCACGGTGCCGGTCGGCACGAACGCCGGCATTCGCGCTCGGCTGAAAGCCGCGACCGGCCGCGATTGCGACGTCGCGAGCAATCCGGAATTCTTAAAAGAAGGGGCCGCGATCGACGACTTCGTAAAGCCCGACCGCGTGGTCGTCGGCGTGACGAGCACGCGCGCGGCCGAAGCGCTCCGCACGCTCTATCATCCGTTTCTACGAACGGAAAAACCGTTTCTCGTTATGTCGCCCGAAAGCGCGGAGATGACGAAGTACGTCGCCAACGCGCTGCTGTCGACGAAGATCAGCTTCATCAACGAGATGGCGAATCTGTGCGAACTGATGGCGGCCGACGTGAACGACGTGCGCCGCGGCATCGGCACCGATAGCCGAATCGGGCTCGCTTTTCTTTTTCCCGGCGTCGGCTACGGCGGCAGCTGCTTTCCGAAAGACGTGCGGGCCTTGGAGTCGATGGCGAAGAGCAAAGGGTACGAGCTCAAGATTTTGCCGGCCGTCGATGCGGTGAACGATCGGCAGAAGACCGTGCTCTTGGAAAAAGTGCTGAAGCATTTCGGCAACGATACGGCAGGGAAGACGATCGCCGTGTGGGGGCTGGCCTTCAAGCCGCGCACAGACGACATTCGCGAAGCGCCGGCCTTGGCGATGATCGATCAACTGCTTGCGCGCGGGGCGAAGATTCAGGTCCACGACCCGGAAGCGATGGAGAACGTGCGCAAGAAATACGGCGACAAGCTGCACTATGCCGATCGCCCGTACGACACGCTAATCGACGCCGACGCGCTGTTGATTATGACCGAATGGAAGGAGTTTCAGAATTTGAATCTCGCGGCCATTCGGAAGCTGATGCGCAAGCCGGTCATTTTCGACGGCCGCAACATCTACGAACCGAAAGCGCTGCGCGACGCCGGCTTCACCTACTATAGCATCGGCCGGGCTCCGGTTTTGCCGTAAGCAGAGCAACGCGTTCGGTTTCGTCGGGACATTATTCGAGACACTCGGGAGCGACAGAGCGGCGATGAGCAACAAGATCAAACGGATCGTCGTAACCGGTGGGGCCGGGTTTCTCGGCTCGAAGCTCTGCACGCGGCTCGTCGAACAAGGAGACGACGTCATCTGCGTCGACAACTTCTTCACGAGCCAGAAGAGCAACGTCGATCATCTGCTCGCAAAGCCGAACTTCGAGCTGCTGCGCCACGACGTCACGCACCCGTTGTGGCTCGAAGTCGATGAGATCTACAACTTGGCTTGCCCCGCCGCGCCGGGCCATTATCAATACAACCCGATCAAGACGATGAAAACGTCGGTGATGGGGGCGATCAACATGCTGGGCATGGCGAAGCGCTGCCGCGCGAAGATCCTGCAAGCGTCGACCAGCGAAGTGTACGGCGATCCCGAGGTGCATCCGCAGCCGGAGTCGTATCGCGGGAGCGTCAACCCGATCGGCACGCGCGCCTGCTACGACGAAGGGAAGCGCGCCGCCGAAACGCTGTTTATGGATTACTGGCGGATGAACCATGTGAACATCCGGTTGATCCGGATCTTCAACACTTACGGGCCCGGGATGCATCCCTACGACGGGCGCGTGGTGTCGAACTTCATTCAGCAAGCGCTCGAAGGAAAAGATCTGACGATCTTCGGCGACGGAAGCCAAACGCGGAGCTTCTGCTATCGCGACGACTTGATCGAAGGGATGATCCGGATGATGAACGGGCCGGACGAGTTCGTCGGGCCGGTGAACCTCGGCAACCCGACCGAGTTCACGATCTTGGAGCTTGCGAAGCTCGTGATCGAGCTGACCGGCGCGAAAGGGAAGATCATCGAGAAGCCGCTACCGGCCGACGATCCGAAACAGCGCAAGCCCGACATCACGCTGGCGAAGAAATGGCTCGACTGGGAACCGACGATCCCGCTGCGCGAAGGGCTCAAGAAAACGATCGAGTGGTTCCGCTCGATCGACATGCGCAAGTATCGGCCGCCGACGCCGAACTACTAAACGACTCGTCGAGCCGTAGCGCCGTTATTCGTTCGCGCTCGGCAACTTGCTGGAAGATTGCGTCGCTCGGAATGCGCTCGAGCATTTCGCTTCTTGGATGTCGTCGCCCGATCTTCCGCGGTCTCTCTATTGTGACGCAGTGAACTCGTCGCCTACGCGCCAGGCTGCGCGAAACCTCACCAGCGGCGGACGATGTTCGACACACGTGACCGCCCGACGGTTCGATTTCGATGAATTATCACGGCTTACGCGTGCCGCTAGCAGTTGGGCACCCTGTTTGCATTGGTGTTGATTCAAGTGTCCTGAAACTTGAGTTGCCGCTCGTTCACCATTGCAAAAACTACCCCGACTCGGGAAATGATTTATGAAAACGATTTTCTTCGCCGTCGTGTTCGTCGCCGTCTGCGTTTACGCGCTGGAAGTTCGACCTGAAAAGTTGTTTGCGTCGAAGCGTGTGCCTCTCGCGCCGCCGGCGATACCGACCGGCGAGCGGTTCTATGTCGTCCTCTTGGCGCATCAGAATCAGGAGAACGAAATCGCGATGTCGCACACGTTTGCCGTGTTTCTCAGGACGAGCGGCACCGGCGCCGAGCACCAAGTGTTAGAGACGCGCACGATCAATTGGCTCCCTGTTTCCGGCCATGTTTCGATCGTCCGGCCTGCTGAGCCGGGCATCAATAAGAGCCTCGCGGAAACTCTTGCGTGGGCGAAACAACGCGGCCTCGAGCTCACGATGCGCGGGCCCTACGAGATCGATGCGGAGTTCTTCGGGCGGGCGGCGGCACAAGTCGCGCGGCTCGAACGCGGCGATTTTAAGTATCGTTGCTTCAATACCCAGTCGCGAAACACGGCCAAGAATTGCATCCATGCCGTAGCGGACATCTTCGAAGATCAGGGCCGGATCGACACAGGCAGCGCTCGCGGACACGAGGCGATGCTGAAAGTCGCCGAATACTTCCAGCCACGCTTCAAGGGCAAAGAACTCTTGGCCGCCGACGCCGAGCCGCTGCTGGCGAAACTCAATCTGCAGGATCTTCGCAAGCAGGCCGGCGAGCAAAACCTCGGAGCGGTCGCTGCCGGAGAGTGAGGCGGCCTGAGAGGCCGATGCAGTTCGCTAGGCGTCGTGCGCGCGGAGCATCATCGCGGTTTCTTCGCGAAGGATATAGAGCGTCATTCGGGTTTCCCAGACGAGTAGCCCGGAACCGACAACCAGACCGCCGACGCCGACCATTCCGGCGCATAGCGCGATGCCGAGCGCGATCTGCCGCGGCAGGTCTTGCTGTACGACGAAGAGCGCCCCGGCGACGAGCGAAATCAGACTCGCCGCTCCGAACGAGCCGACGGAAACGTAGAACGCCGTGAGTGCCCGAACGAGCAGCAAGGCCCGTCGCTCGGCATATCGCAACTGGCGAACGCGAAACGCCTTCGCGGGATCATCGGTGCGAGGTTGATCGCCGACTTCTTTCGACAGCGCTCGGGCCCGATCGATCGCCCGCGCGAAACGATTCGCCGTGCCGAGCGACATGATCGACGAAGCGTTCGTTAAGATCGCGGGAGCCGCAATGAAAGTAAGCAGGCTGAGCGGATTCGCCGCGAGTGGTTCCATCGAATATCGGCGCCCTGTGCGAGAAATTAGATCGTGAACGGTGCGCGATACTTGCGGCTCGTAAGGGCCTGCGCTTCCGAGTCGTCGATAACGGCCTCTTTCACGGCGTCCCAGCGGATCTTGCGACCGGTTTGAATTGCGATGTTGCCGAGATGGCAAGCCGTGGCCGCGCGATGACCGATCTCGATCTCGCACACCGGCGGCTTGCGCGACGCCACGCATTCCAAGAAGTTGCGATGATGGTTCTCGCTCACATACAGCCGCACATCTTCGGCCTTGAGCGGCTCCTTCAACAAGTATTCCGGCTCGACGACGATCTTGCCGCGGGCTACGAAAATCCTTCCTTCGGAGCCGATGAACGTTACCCCGCCGGGAATGTCTTTCTGCTGCTGGCCGACGATCATCGTCACGTCGTTCGGGTACTTATACGTGACGCGGCAGGTCTCGGTGACTTCGTGCCAATGCTGCGGGTGGAACGTGCCGGTCCCTTCGATTTCGAGTGGGCCGGATTCGTCCATTCCCATGCCCCAATGCGCGATGTCGATATGATGCGCGCCGAAGTTCGTCATCTGCCCGCCCGAGTAGTCGCGAAAGAAGCGGAAGTTGTAATGGACGTGGTTCTTGTTATACGCGCGCTCCGGGGCGGGCCCGAGCCAGGCGTTGAAATCGAGCTCCGGCGGTGGAGCGCTGTCGGGAATCGGCTCGCCGGGATGATTCGGCTTCGGGATCCCCACCAACACTTCCTTCAACTTCCCGAGCCGGCCGGAGCGGACCAACTCGCAAGCCTGCCGGAACTTTTCGTCGGAACGTTGCTGCGAACCGGTTTGCACGATCCGCTTTCCCGCGCGGACCGCGTCGATCATCTTGCGCCCTTCGAAGATCGTGTGCGTCAGCGGCTTCTCGCAATAGACGTCTTTTCCGGCCAGGCAAGCGTCGATCGTCATCCGGGCGTGCCAATGGTCGGGCGTGCTGATGACGATCGCGTCGATGTCTTGCCGATCGAGCAGCTTGCGATAATCGGCGACCCCTTCGACGTCGCGCATAAGCACCTTCTGCATCGCGGCTTGCGCATCGGCTAGCACTTTCGAGTCGACATCGCACACCGGGCCGACCGTGCAGAGCGAACCATCGAGCTTCGAGAAGCTTCTTAAGTTCGACATCCCTTGGTTCTTCACGCCGATGTGCCCGGTGACGATCCGGTCGTTCGCGCCGAAGGCCGAGCGGGGGACGAAATACGGCGCCGCCAGCGCAGCCGAAGCGGCCAGCGAAGTCTTGAGGAATCGCCGCCGCGAAACTTGCGGAACCGAAGCCGAAACCGAAGCAGCGTGCGCACGATCGAGGGGCAAAGACATGGCAAAGGTTCCGGGCGAGGTTTCCGAGGAAGTGGCGGCGAACATCGAGCGACGGCGAAGGGAGAGGCGATCCCGTTATATTCGGAGCAACCGATGTTTTCTACCTGCGCTCCGCTGGAGCCGACGGTCGTGAGCGTGAAGAGCCTGCGCCGCGAGCGCGCCCCGGCTTGAAAACCGGCCCGACGTCACCTATAACGGAACCTCGCCGCGGACGTGGCGAAACTGTTTTTGACGCCCGTTTCTGTCATCTAGAGTGACCGATTATGTGGCGCCTATCGCATCTCTGTATGCCGCCGAATCTCTTGCCGGCGATTTCGTATAATCGCTGTCGGATAAACGACAACCGTGAGGCCGACGCGATGGCTAAAGCAATTCAAAAACAGATTCTTTTCATCTCGCACGTCGCCGAAGAGATTGCGATAGGCAAGGCGTTTGAGAAGCTGATAGACGAAACGTTTATGGGCCTAATGAAGCCGTTCGTTTCCGATATCCCGTTGGGTCTGCAATGGTACGAGACCATTAGTAAGAATTTGAAAGACTGCTCGGCCGGAGTCGTAATGGTCGGTCCGAGGTCGGTACGACGGCCTTGGATCAATTGGGAATCTGGAGCGATATGGGGGCAGGGCAAAAAGATTATTCCCCTATGCCACTCAGGATTGATACCGACCAAGTTGCCATACCCGTTGCAAGGTCTTCAAGCGGGAATAGCTACCGATGCTGAATCTCTAAACTTGGTTCTTTCAGTTGTCGCACAATGCTTAGGCTGCAACATGCGAACGGTCAACGTTCAGCCGTTTATTGATGCGGTTAAAGCATTCGAGATAGACGACGCAAAAAACAATCTTTTGATTAAGAATGAAGGATCGACCGACGTTGACGGAATGGGAAAACACGAAGTCGACATTATGAGTGCGTTACTCACGAACCTAGATAATCCCGAAGCAGCAGTACCGACAGATGAGATTTATAAAGTTGCGACATCGATGGGGCATTCTCGTAATGCAATTACGCTCGGTCTCGGGATGCTCAAGCGTAGGGGGCTAATCGAGTTTGCCGACCACGGAAATTATAGTAATGACGTGTGGTTCGTCACCAAGCCAACGCCCGATGGTTGGGAATGGCTTTATTCAAACTCGCACTTATTCATAATGACGGCGGAACCCGAACCAGCCGCCAAGACTAACGACGACGGGCCACCGTTGCGACGACCGGGTATTAGTCCGATAAGGGAAAAGCCCATTCGTCGGCCTCCTGTTGATGATGGAGACATTCCTTTTTAGACACCGGGCATGGACAGCAATGTCTTCTTTTACCCGCGAGCGAATATGCGAAATGGCTTTGTATGCGCATTCGCGCACGCATGTGCTGAAAGCTCTCCGCTCGGAATCAAGTCTTGTACTCTCTCAAGTGAGTTCATGCTAAGATGGCGGCAGCCCTCCGCCGCTTCTAGCTTGCCCGCCTCGTGATATCGTTCGCTCGCGTCACGCCCTTCGAGTGCGATCTATGCCACGCTCGATCTTTTCGCTTTTCATCGTCGGTTTGACGATCGCCTGTGCGGGCGCACCCATCTGCGCCGAAGAAAAGAAGACCTACGACGGGCCGAATTGCCTGGCCCCGGTCGATGATTTCTTTGCGAACGAGGTTTGGGCGAAGGTCGGGGCGCAGGCGTGTTTGAACTGTCATAAAATCGGAGGGGATGCCGAAGAGAGCAAGTTCGTGCTGCGCGATCCGAGCCGGAGCCAAGGGACGGCCCGCAGCGAGGCGCTGCTGCACAATCGGGATGCGTTTGCGCGGATGGCGAAGCTGCGCGAGGGAGACCGCTCGCGGATCCTCGTGAAGGTGACCGGCGGACTCGAGCACGGCGGCAGCGACGTCCTGAAAGCCGACTCGACCGGCTATCGGATCCTCGCCGATTTCGTGCATCGCACGACAGCCCCGAGCGCGGCGGTTGCGCCGCAGATCAAGATCGACGAGCAGAACGTCCGCGCGTTCTTCGACGGCATCGTGATGGTCGACGATAAAAAACTGTTGCGACGTCTGACCCTCTCCTTAGCCGGCCGGCTGCCGACCGCGGCGGAGCTGGCGGCGGTGAGCTCGCAGGGACGAAAAGCGATCCCGGCGCTGCTCGACGGCATGATGAAGGAAGAAGCGTTCTACACGCGGCTGCGCGAAGCGTTCAACGATATCTTTCTCACGGTCGGTTTCGAGGACAACCCTGAGACCGTGCTGTCGTACGAGCATTTCAGCAAGACGCGCAATTGGACGCAGAGCTTCGACCTGAGCCGCATCAAAGACGAGAAGGAACGGACGCAGGCCGGCTACAAACTCTCGGGCGACTATCGCAAAGCGATCCTCGGCGAGCCGATGAAGCTCATCGAACATATCGTGCGCAACGACCGACCGTTCACCGAGATCATCACGGCCGACTACATCATGGTCACGCCGTTTTCGGCCCGCGGCTACGGCATCTACGACGAACTGAAAGGGAAGTTCGCGCTCCCGGAGAATCCGCAGGAATACATTCCGGTGAAGCTCAAGGCGCTCGTCGCCCGCACGCCGAACGACAACCAAGAATCGGCGACCGGCTTCTACCCGCACGCGGGCATTCTGAGCACGTTTCAGTATTTGCGCCGCTACCCGACGACGGAAACCAACCGCAATCGTCTCCGTTCGCGGATGTTCTATCAGCACTTTCTCGGGATCGACGCCTTAGAGTTGGCGGCGCGCGTGTCCGACGCCGCGGCCGTAACGGCGAAGTTCGAGATCCCGACGATGCAAGCCTCGGAGTGCGTCGTGTGTCATCGGTCGCTCGATCCGGTGGCGAGCTTGTTTCAAGACTACTACAAGTTCGAGGGAGTGTACGGCCGGCGCAAAGAGGGTTGGTATAAGGATATGTTCGGCGCGGGCTTCGAAGGGGAAGAGATGCCGCCGGCCGAGCGTTGGCGAGCGCTGCAATGGCTCGGCGAGCGGACCGTGAAGGACCCGCGCTTCGCGACGGCGATGGTCGAGCATGTGTACTACATTCTCGCCGGCCGCAAGGTGCTGTTGCCGCCGAAAGAGCTCGACGATCCTCTCTACGCCGCGAAGAGCCGCGCCTATCAGGCTCAGCGGCGCGAAGTCGAAGCGATCGCCGTGCGCTTCGCGCAAGACAAGTTCAACTTGAAGACCGCCTTTCGAGCCTGGGCCGAGTCCGACTTCTACCGGGCCGACGGCTTACGCTCTGCCGCGGCAAGCCCGCAACGCGAGGCCGAGCTCGACGACATCGGCCTCGCTCGCATGCTCTCCCCCGAGCAGTTGGAGCGGAAGCTCGCCGCCGTGTTCGAAGAACGCTGGGGCCGGCTCACGGATCAAATGGCGATGCTCTACGGCGGGATCGATTCCAAGGAAGTAACGGAACGTGCCGCCGACCCGAGCGGCGCGATGGGTGCGATCCAACGGATCATGTCGAACGACGTCGCTTGCAAACAAACCGCGCGCGACTTCGCCCGCCCGCCTGCCGAACGTCGACTGTTCCCCGGCATCGAGCCCGACGTCGTGCCGGGCAATTCTCCCGACGGAGACGCCGCGCTTCGGCGGGCGATCGCGCACCTGCATCAGCGCATTCTCGGCCGCGACGATGCCGTGGACTCGACCGAAGTCGACCGGACCTGGGAGCTTTTCGCCGGCATCATCGACGACGCGCACCAACAGAAAAGTTTCGAGAAACGCGAGAGCTACTACTGTCGCCAAGGGCTTCCCGAGCCTTTGACGAACGATCCGCACTACACGCTGCGCGCTTGGCGCGGCGTCGTCACTTATCTCCTGCGACGGCAGGAATTTCTTTACGAGTAGGCCCATGCGACGCGATTTTCTGAAATACTGCGGCCTGGTCGGTCTCGGGCTCGCCGCGCCGATCCGCTTCCCAGGCGCTGCGCGCGCGGCCACCGACGACGCCCCCTACGAGGGCCCGTTGTACGTCGTGTTCAACGCTTCCGGCGGTTGGGACACGACCTACTTGATGGACCCGAAAGGGGTCGGCGAAATCAACCGCTTGTACAAGGCCGGCGACATTCAAACGCGGGGCGAGCACAAGTTCGCCCCGACAAAGAAACACATCGCGGCCGGCATGAGCAACGAAGAGTTCTACGCCGAGTTCGGCGACGAGCTGCTCACGTTCAACGGCCTCGACTATTCGGTGAACAACCACGCACCCGGCTCGCGCTACATGGCGACCGGCAAGCTCGACAGCATGGCCTACCCGACGTTTGCCGCGCTCGTCGCCGCGTGCCAAGGGCCTGCTTGTCCGCTGTCGTTTTTGACGTTCGGCAACTATTCGACGACGGGCAACCTCGTCGCGATGTCGCGCGTGCCGTATTTGCCGTCGCTGCAAAAGCTGGCGAATGCCGATGCCGTCGAAGGGAATCGGCGCGCGCCGTATCACGACTCGTTCGTGCTCGAGCGGATCGAGCGGACGCTCGAGGAAGGGAACAAATCGCGGGCCGCGGAAGTCCGTCTGCCGCGCATCGAACGAGCCGACAACATGCTCTACGCCGCGCAAGCGAACTCCAAAGCGCTCGAGCGGGTCACCCCTTACATTCCGACGACGTCTCCCAAGGAGCGGCTGTCGCAACAAGTCGAGATCGCGCTTGCGTCGTTCAAAGCCGGCGTCTGCGTCTCGGCGAACCTCTCGATCGGTCAATTCGATAGCCACGCCAACAACGATCCCGACCAGATGAAGCTCCTGCCGGAATTTCTCGCCGGCATCGCGTATCTGTTCCGCCGCGCGGAAGAGTTGAAGATTCGCGACCGCTTGGTCGTAGTCGTGCAGAGCGAGATGGGACGGACGCCGACCTACAACAAAGGAAACGGCAAAGATCATTGGTCGATAGGCTCGATCATGTTCCTCGGGCGAGGCATCAAAGGGAATCGAGTCGTCGGTGCGACCGATGAAAAACAGTTCCATATTCCGGTCGATCCGAAGTCGCTGGCCTGCGACAAGGAAAAGGGAATTCGCGTCCGGCCCGAGCATATTCACACGGCGCTGCGCGAGTTCGCCGGCATCGCAGAGCATCCGTTCAGCAAGAAGTTCCCGCTCGGCGTCGTCGAAAAGGAACGACTGCAAGGGCTCTGGGGCTAAGCCGCTCGAGGGTTGATCGCCGCGTTAGCGCGAAGCGGCGCGGGGGGAATCTTTCGGTAGTGTCGCACGGGTCGTCAGGCGAGCCAACGGTCGAGCCAGTTCCAAGCGTCGGCCTGGCGCTCGCGGTTGAATTCGTGCGGTCGGTCTTCGACGACGCTGCGAAACCGCTCGGCGACGCCGGCCTTGGCATAGCAAGCGGCGATCTTATCGTGCGCCGCTTGCACGCCGACGAAGTCGAACAACTCGTCGCGCTTGCCGCTGATCACCATCAGCGGCGTCGGCGCGGCGATGCTCGTCAGGTCGGGATAGTCGATGTGCCGATACAGGCCCGGGATGAGCTTCGTGTGTCCGATCGTGCTCCGGACATGGGCCCGCAGCTGATGCGGAAACGAACACATCCAGCCGCACGCGACCGCGGCCTTAATCCGATCGTCGAGCGCGGCGAGATGCGCCGAACGCAAGCCGCCGAGCGAATGCCCGACGCAGCCGATGCGCGCGGCATCGACATCCGGCCGCGAGGCGAAATAGTCGAGCGTGCGGAGATCGTCCCAATACATCAGGCCGGCCCAGGTCGTGCCGGCGGTGAAGAGCGTCCGGCCCATCATTTGCTCGCTCGCGGCGCTGCGACGATTGAACCCCAGCACTTGCTCCGGCGTGATCGAATGTGGGCGATCCTTCCACTCTTGCGGATCGTCTTCGAGCACCATCCGGCGCTGGCCCCAAAAGAAGATATCGATCACGATCACGACGTACCCGCGCCGCGCCAGCTCGACGGCGATCGCACGTTCGCCGTATGCCTTTTGCAATTCGACGACCGAGGCGTGCGCGGGATCTTGCTCCAGCAGCGTCTCACGCCCCCACATGTAGAACCCGCCATGCGCGTGCAACGCCACGATGCCCGGTGCCGGAAGCTTCGCTTTCTTCGGGATCAACACCGTCGCGGGAACGCGAAACACGGGGGTCGTGTTGAAGAGAATCTCTTCTTGGATGTAATCGCCCCGATCGACGCGCGAGACGACTTCGGCCCGCGGGTCGCACGCCTCGGGCCGGTAGTGCATCAGGTCGAACATCTTCGCCCGAGCTTGGCGCTTCCACGCGGCAAGATCGGAGAACTCGCCGTTCAGATACGAAAGGGGAAACTCGGGACCGGCCTTGAGCTTCTGAATCAAAGGATCGAGCGTGCCGGTATGCGGGCCGCGCTTCGGCGGCGGTGGGCTCATGACATAGCGAATCTCGACCGCCGGCTTCGCGTCGGCGGCCTCCGCGTTCGAAGCGAGCGCCGTCGTTGCGACTGCGGCGGCCGTGCCCGCGATGAACTCGCGGCGTGAATTGCGAGGCTGGGTCATGGGGCGGGCTCCTCATTGCCGTCGAAGCGCATCAGCAGCAGCGTGTCGTCGTCTTTCTCGAAGCGGCGTTTCGACGGCGCCTCGAACGCTTGCGGATAACGACCGACCTTGCTGATGCGCAATTCGTCGATCGCCGCGTCGAGCACATCCCCCACGAACAGGATCGCGTCTCCCTTGGGTTCGTCGATCGGCCACGGCATCGGCGGGAAATACTTCGTCGGGTTTTCGGTCTCGCAGAAGCGGCCGTGTCCGGTATCGGCGCGGGCCCAACCGAGCGAGGGCTTGCCGTCGAGATACATCTCGCTCAACCAGCCTCGCTTCGGATCGGTCGCCCAACTCAAGGCGAAGTGATGCCAGCGCCCGCCGACGACGGTCGTCGGGTTGCGGAGGTCTTGGCCCGGGTAAGGGTACGGCGCCTGCTTCGAGCCGACCGGCGGTTTCGCCGAGCACGGGGCCTGAAACGAAAATTGGTTGCCGCCGCGCGGGTCTTCGTCGTCGCCGCCGTAGCGACGAAGCGAAACCGGCCACAACGCGCCGGAGATCGCATACTTATCGAAGTTCACGGCCGACATGCCGGTGCTTTGTCGAGGCTGAAACCAAAACTCGAGCGTGCCGTTGCGATAGTCGATGCGCTCGTACTGCCCCTCGCCGATTTTCGCGCCGCGCGGAACCCTCAGGCTTCGCTTCTCTTTCAAGACGAAAGCCTCGTCGTCGGGCTTGTGCGTCAGGCCGGCGACGAACGGGGCGTCGCTGGTGACTTCCGACGACGACGCTTCGGCCTCGCGCGCCGGCATTTGCTCCTGCACCACGCGGGGAACGAAGTAGAGCTTCGGATCGTGCTGCGCCAGGATCGGCGGAATGCCGCCGCGGAAGGCGACGAAGACCAAGCCGGAACAATGGATCGATATCATCCGGTCGCTCGCGCCGACGGGCGGGGCATACCATTGGCCCGCCGCGACGTCGATGCGTTTGCCGCCGTCGTCGAGCGTGATCGGCTTGTTCGCGTAGATCGCACCGGTCTTCTGCGCAGGAACCTGAAAGTGCCAGACCGGCGGGGTGTCGTGCGTCGCTCGGAGCACGATGCCGTCGCGCGCGACGACGACGAGCTTCTTGGCCGTGTGCTTGAAGATGAAGGGGATGTTCGTGAAGCGATACTCCCCTTCGACCGTTTCGGCTCCCATTTCGAGCTTCGCGAATCCTCCGCCTAAGCCGAGCGCCTCTTTCGTGAAGTAGTTCGGATAACTGTTCCAATGGACCGGCCCGACGTCGTAGTCGCGGCTCGGGCGCCCGTAGCCGGTTTCGGCGTGGGTCACGCGGAGATCGTAGCCGGGATTGAAGCGGAGCTCGAACTTCAACGGCTGATGTCGATCTTTGGCGAAGTGAATCTCGACCGGATGGCATTTCGCGCCGGTATCCAGGGCGACATACGGACCTCGCTTCCCTTCGGTCTCGACGAGGAGGTCCATGCCGTAGTAGGCCGTCTCCAGGAAATTGAAGGCATGAGTTCCGCCGGCATGCGGGCCGCCGCGCACACCGGAGACATCGCGCCGCTTCCCCTGGGCATCGTAGAACTCGAACAAGACCCGATTGAATCGCTCTTCCATCAACTCCGCATAGCGAATGTTGCCGGTCAGGCGATACGCGAAGTTCGCGAAGTAGCCGCTCTGCTCTTGGTAGCCGAAATTCGTGACGGGGACGTCCCACAACCAAATGGGAAACGCTTTCTCGACGAGCATCTTGAGGGTCGTCGGCGACTGTGAGGCCCGCCAATCGGCGAGCGCACCGGAGATCTTGATGGGGTACTTTTCCCAGGCGCCGTAGTAGTCGGGATCGGCCCAGCCGGTCATCGTGTCGAGGTCGATCATGCGGCTGCGAATCTTATCGAGCGCTTCGCGATAGCGGTCGTCGCCGGTATGCGAATAGAGGGGCGCTACGAGTTGAAACGGCTGCGCTCCGTCGCTCGAGGCGCCGATCTGCGGCAAGGCATCGAATTGGAATCGCTTGAGAAACACTTCGCCGCTACGAACGATGATCTCTTCGCTCCAGCGATCGCCGGTGAGATAGTGTTGGAGCAGAAACCCTTCCGGGTCGAAGCCTTGATGGCCGTTAAGCGTGCCGCCGCCGTAGCGATCTTCGATGCCGCTCCAATAGTAAGGATTGTCTTCCGAGCCGCCGTTGCCGACGCGCGAGCCGAGGCTGCGCGTGTTGCCCGCGACGTGCGCGAATTTGAAGTCGGCCAGATGGCGATGCAGGGCGTGCGTGTAGTCGTGGTACATCCGATCGCCGCTGCGGGCATAAGCCTGCCAGAACGCGGTCTGAGCGTGGTACATCTGATCGGCGTAGCGATAATCGAGCCGGGGCATCTCCGAGCCGGGGAGCGCGAAATAGTTGTCGTAGGAATGCTGCCCGCAACCGAAATCGAGGAAACCGTAATCGCCCCAGCGCTTCGTCTCGGCGACGGGATAATCGCGCACCGTGTCGTGGAGGAATTTTTCGAGCTTCGGAAACCGCTGCGGGTCGTAAGGATGAATAAAGCCGAGCGCTTCGGTCTTACGCATCCAATGCGGATCTTGCACGACCAGCGGCGCGCGCGAGCAGAGCATGCCGACGGCCGGCACGGCGGCAGCTTGCTCCGCCGAGAAGAAGTGGAGCCAGAGATCGTGCGTGCGGGCGCTGCCTTGCGCGTTCGCCGTACGTTTGCGCATCGCGGCGCTGCCGCCGGGAAACTTCTTGTCGACCCAGGCTAAGCCCCAATAGTCGACCAAGCTCGAGATGCGATAGTCGAGCAAACGCCCACCACGGCTCGACCACAGGTGCGCGGCGATGGTCCCTTCGGCAATCTCGAACTCTTTCGGAAACAGTTGCGCGGCGTTCGGCATGGCGACGAGCACGCCTCCCGTGCCGGCTTGCACGGCGGCCCAATCGCCGATCGCCGCCGGCTGTTCGGGCGTGCCGATCTCCGGCAGCGCGACCTCAGCCCGCGGCAAGCGGATCTCGCGACGGCTCACCTTTTGGCCGTGGTGCGGATACTCGCTCTGTAAGATGTGCGCGGTTTCGCCGGCGGCGAGCGTCCCGGTTAGCGGGGCGTCGTCGCTTGCGGAATCGGCATCGAACCAGACGGGCCGGCGGTCGGCCTTGTTCGTGGCAACTTGAAAAGCCAGATCGGCGAACTGCGTTTTGTTCGTGTCTTCCGTGACGATGAAACTGTGCTGGGCTTTTAAGGTCGCACTGCCGGCGAAAAACTCCAGCCTTACGACATACTTGCCGAGCGTTTCGCCGGTCGCCGTTTGCAACATCCCTTCGCGCCGCACGACGGCGTAATCGGTCCCTTGGTATTCGATCGTCGGCGGCGCGCTTTGCAGTTCATCGCCGACGCGGCCGACGTGGTCTTTCACGACGAGGCACGCGCTCCCGCCGGGAGAGGCGATGGCTTCGCCGACGGAAATCTTTCCGAGCAGCGGGCCTTTCTTCGGCAACTCGAAAGTCGCCGCGCCGGTCTCGATGCGAATCGCATCGGCGTCGTCCGCGACACGTAGGCCCGGCCGGCGATCGGCCGGCGAGGCGACGGCGAAGTATTCCGTTCCCCGCTGCGCCAGGAAGCGGACGCCGAGCCACTTCAATGACGCGTCGGCAGTCCATTTCGCGAGGGGTTCGAGATCGGCCGTGACGGTCTTGCCCGCGCCGTCGACGATGTGAACTTGCTTCGCGTCGCTGATGGCTCCCTTGGGCATCGAGAGCCCGCAATACACCGGGAACGATACCGCGGCAGGAGCGTGCTCGGGCCAATCGATGCGGAGCGCGATCCGCTGCTGGGCAAGTGCAACTTGCGCAGCTGCGATCGGCGACATAGAGACTATCGCCGCCATGCAGGCGACGAGGCCCGACCAACGTGATCTATCGAGCATGCGTTTCATTCCCAGAAGAAGCAGCGTGAACGGATTAAGGGGCCGTGGCTTTCAGGAGTTTGCCAACATGATTAACGATGGTCTCTTCGACCGTCGGTGCGAAGGGGCCCGGCATGACGGGCTTGGTGCCGTACGACATCGCTCGTTCGGCCTCGTAGCCTCCTTCGAGCAAGACACGCTTGCTCGGAACGTAAGCGAAGACGTCGTTGCAATAGCCCGCGACCCAGACGGCGGCCGGCCCGGCGAGCTCGCGCTTGAAACGGAGCGAAAAGTCGACGACGGTTTCGCCGGACAAGCCGATCAGCAGCAGGTCGTCGCCGAAGCGGACGACCTGCGCCGGAAACGGATACGACTTGATGAGCGTTCCTTTTTCGAGGCACGCGAGGCGGCGTTGGTCCCATTCGAGCAGATACGAACCTTGCGACTTGGGGTACTCGGCTTTCGTGGCGATGCGGGCCTTCAAGCGCTCGATGGACGGCGGCGGCTGAAAGTCGAGCGCGACGGAGTCGTAAGCGAGCCGCAGCGGACCGCGCACCGGCCGCGACTTCGCTTCCAGCGCCGCTTCGACCGCGAGCGCCAACGACCGGCCATGCTGCTCGCTATATTCCGGCTTGAAGCGCGGGTAGCCGTTCTGATCGCCGCCGCAGCCCAGCATGAACAGCGCGACGACGTTCGGGTGCTTGGCTTCGATCGCGTGCTGCGCAGTGCCGGCGTAGTCGCCGTGGAAGCGTTTGAAGTTCAGCGTCGTGTTGTGGCAGGCATAGCCGAAGAGAACCGCCCGAAGCACGCCGTCGGGCGATTCGACCTTGAGGACCGGCACGTCATGGTCGACGACCCCGTCGGGATTCGGGCGGTTGAGATACAACTCGGGATCGCCCGGCTCTGCTTTCAAGCGGCGGTTCATTGCGAAGCCGCAACGGGCGTGGCCGTAGCGCAGCTGCGCGGGGGCCAGCTCGGCGAGGGCCGTGTCGATGAGCTGCGAGAGCTTTGCGACCAGCGTGCGGTTATAGCGACGGCACATCGCCGCGCGCTCCGGGGCAATTGCAGCGAGCTCCTCCTCGGAGAAGCGAAGCTCCGGGCCGCAGTGCGTGTGCGAACAGTTGACCAGCAACGACTCGCGCGGCAACTTGTGTTTCGCGGCGACGTATTTTTCGAGCTCTTCGCGCAACAGAATCGGCACGTCGAGCAGATCGAGCGTGACGATCACGAGCCGGGTCTTCGTCGCACCGTCTTCGATCGCCAGCGCTTTGGCTGCGAGGTCGAGTGCGGTTCCCTCGGCCGGGACGACCCGATTGCCGAAGCCGGCGAGATACATCGGCTCGTCGGGCGTGACCGAGACCTTCGCCGCGGCGGCTCGCCAAGCGCTCTCGTTCTCGGCGGCACGCGCCACGACCGCGAAGGCCGGCAGCCAGGCGAGCGCAAGAAGTCCGATCTGCAGCCGACGCGAAGTGAGCGCATTCATGGCGGGGAATCCAGCGGGGGGCTTGCGAAGCGGGGAGTCGGCAGCAAAGCACGGCAGGAAGCACAAGCGGCGAGCGGCTTTATTGTGCGAAGGATTCGCGCCGGACACAACCGAAGCGGGACGAGCGCCGGTTAGCTCGCGGCCGCATCGAGCCGGCGACGGACTTCGCGCACGATCTCGTCGATCTGATACGGCGGCAGGTTCGGCGGTTCTTTTTCGAGCTTGGCTCGCCATTCGACTAAGAGCTTCTGCTTCGCGCCGTTCTTCGGCTCGCGGTTCGTCTCGTCGACGATCTTGGCGATGATCGGCTCCCAATCTTTAAGGCCCATCGACGGTGTTGCTTTCTGCTCTCGGCACGGCGGCGCGATCGTCGAATGCGCGGAAGAGCGCTCGCCGAGGCCTGTGGGAAAAATCACTGATGTACGGCAAATGATACCAGACGGCGCCGCGCAAAGCGCCTAGCTAACCTCACGGCCCAGCCCGATTTCCCGCACCGGCTCCACCGCGCGATCCTCGACGGGTCCTCTGCGGCGGCGGCGTACGGCGGCGTTTGCTTGCTCGTGAAATATCCGTCTGCTAGTTTCTGCGTAGCAACCTGGCACATACAGCACCACACCTCGAGGTTTCCGGCGATGGGGTTCCTGCAAACCGTCAAGAACTGGTTGAATATCGGGGGCGTGAGCGTGAAGCTGCAGGGGGTCAACCCGCGGATTTCGCGCTCGGGCCGCTCCCTCGACGGCCGCGTGGTGCTCACGTCGAAAGGGGAGAAGCTCGTCCTGAGCCTCACCTATCGGCTCATCATGAAGGTCACGAAGAAGAAGCACGACGCCGACGAGAAGGAAGAGACGCAACACACCCTCTCCGAGATCGTCCACGACGAGCAGTTCGAAATGACGACGGGCGAAACCAAAACCATCCCGTTCTCGCTCCCCTACGTGTTCGAAGAACGCCTGCAAGACCGCGGCGGCTTCCTGGGCACGCTCGGCAAACTCGGCGCCTTCGCCAACGACGAGAAAGAAGAATACTTCCTCACGGCCCTGTGCGACGTCAAAGGAACCGCGCTCGATCCGATGGCTCGGGTTGATTTGGTGTTGGTCGACTGAGGCCGGCGACAAACACTTCTGCGCTCAGGGAAACACGAACGAGCGGGTCGCCGGATCGAACCAGAGCGTGGCGCTCCCGACGTGCAACGTCACGCGATCCGACCGTGGGTCGACGTCGATCCACGGATTGTCGACGCCGATCTCTCCGACCGTGCCGAGCCTGGTGACGCTCCGCGCCTTTTGCTCGGTGGCGGAAGCGTAGAGCGTGCCGTCGTCGTCGGTCAGGCGAAACGTGATCGTCGCGTCGTCGAACTTCGCGGTCCGCTTCGCCAGCGTCTTCGGCTCGAAAGCAAACACCAGAAACGAACTCACCCCGAGCACCAAACCAACAGCCAGAGTTAACCAGAGCCAACGTTTCAGCATAACTATCCCGGCCCGTTCTTCAGCTTCGCGGCGTCCTCCAAGATCTGGTTCATGCGTTCGACCAGTTTGTGCGGGTCGGTAAGGTAGCCGTCGACGAGCATCGCTCCTTCGAAGAGTTGCTCCGCGGCTCGTTCGACGAACGGGTCTCGGCCGTCTTTCGCGACGAGCTCCGTTAGGCTTTTGATCAACGGGTGCGAGGGGTTCAGCTCCATCACCCGTTGCGGCAGGTCGGAGCTTTTGTTCATCATCCGCATCAGCTTGTCGATGTGGCCCGAGGGTTGGCGGTCGTCGCTTACTAAGCAGGCCGGGCTGTCGACGAGGCGTTCGCTGGTGCGGACGTCGGTCACGCGCGGGCCGAGGATCTCCTTGAAGCGCGCGCTGAGCAAGCCGATGTCGGCCCGCTTGGCGATGTCTTCCGGCTTGTCCGCGGCTTCATCTTTGCCGAGCCCTTTCAGGTCGTCGGCCTTTACTTGATCGGCCGAGATGAGCTGCTTGCCGTCGTAGTTGCCGGCGCTGCCGATGACGAATTCGTCGGCCATCTCTTGCAGATACAGAACTTCGATCCCGCGCTTGCGGAACAGCTCTAAGCGCGGGTCGCGCAGCAAGGCCGCACGGCTCGGGCCCGAGAGATAGTAGATGGCCTTTTGCTCGGCGGGCATCGCGGCGGCGTAGTCTTTCAGGCCGATGAGGCCTTTGTCGTCGTCGTGGCGCGAGGAATTGAAGCGGAGCAGGTCTTGGAACTTTTGGCGGTAGGCGAAGTCGCTATAGCCTTCCTTGAAGATCCGGCCGAACTTCTCCCAGAATTGCCGATATTCTTCCGGTTGCTTCTCGGCCAATTCCAGCAGCTTGTCGAGCAGCCGGCCGGTGAGGGTGTCGCGAATCTTGCCGACGAGGCGGTTCTCTTGCAGCGTCTCGCGAGAGACGTTGAGCGGCAAGTCGTCGGACTCGACGACCCCGCGCACGAAGCGCAAATAGTTCGGCAGCAGGTTCTTGTTCTCGCTGTCGATGAGGACGCGCTTCACATAGAGCTGCAGGCTCACTTCCGTTCGGCCGAACCCGAGCGTTTCGTGATTGGAGCGCGGCACGAAGAGGAGCGCGGAGTATTGCAACGGCGCGTCGACCGAGAAATGCAGCCGGAGGAGCGGGTCTTCGTCGTCGTGGCTAATGAGCTTGAAGAACTCGTTGTACTGTTCGTCTTTCACTTGCGACGCCGGCTCGCGCCAGAGGGCCGAGGTTTGATTCGTCTGCTCGCCGTTGACGAGAATCGGGAACGGTACGAAGTTCGAATAGCGGCGGATCGTCTCTTGCAGCGTGTGTTCATCGGCGAAGCGATCTTCGCTCGGCTTAAGGTGGATTTCGATCCGCGTGCCGCGCGGCACTTCCCCCACGGCCGGCTCGACGACGTAGCTCCCCATGCCGTCGCTCGTCCAGACGATCGCCGGCTCGTCGGGCTTCGCGCTGCGGGTCGTGAGCACGATCCGCTCGGCGACCATGAACACGCTATAGAAGCCGACGCCGAAGCGACCGATGAGGCTTACATCTTTCTGAGCCGCCTCCTTCCCTTCGGCCGCGAGTTGCTGGAGGAACGCCGTAGCACCGCTATGGGCGATCGTGCCGATATTGGCATGCACCTCGGCCTCGGTCATGCCGATGCCGGTGTCGACGATCGCCAGCACCTTGCGCTCGCCGGCGGGGGCTCCTTCCGCAGCGGCTTCCGTCCGGGTCTCCAGCTTGATCTCGAGCGGCAGGTCGGCATCGACCACCGGTTGGCCGGAAGCCTGGAGGAAGCGAACCTTTTCGATCGCATCGGTCGAGTTGGAAATGAGCTCGCGAAGGAACACGTCTTTCGACGTGTAGACCGAATGGATCAGGATATCGAGCAGCTGCTTGATCTCGGCCTTGAATTCGTGCGGCTGAGCGACAGGGGGATTGGCGGCGGTGGTCATGGTTCGGAAGCCGGTACGGGTGAGAACGGAAAGTCGAAGACCGTCGGGAGCATGCTCGCTCGGAGGCGAGAACCCGTTATTTTGTCGGCCGAGGTCCGGGCCGTCAAATCATGCGTGGTCCGGTCGAGCGAACCCGGGCTGCCGGCGAAAAAAATCTCGGCGCAAAGGCTAACCCTCCGGCAGCGCGAGAGGTTAAGATTCCGCTGACCGATTTTCGGACCGCTCCCCCCTGGGTTCCCTTTCCCACACGCCGCCCTTCCCTCCGGAAAAGAATTATGCCTTCGACGTTTGCCGCTTCCTCGCGTGCCTCGCTGTTCACGCTCTCGTTGTTCTCGCTGGCCTCCTTGGCGATGGCTGCCGATCAGCTGCCGGTGGTCAAGCCCGATGCGGTAAAGCAGATCGCGGCTGCGAAGCAGGAGACGGCCAAGCCTGTCGCACCGGCCGACAACCGCTACACGCAAAAGCCCGAGATCGCCGCGTCGAACGAAGCGATCGCAAAGCCCGCTGCGGCTGCGGCGACCGGCTCTTCGCCGTTTCTCGCTGGTCCGAAGCCGTCGTGGATCTGGGGCCCGGACGTGAACAAGAAATACGTCGTACGGAAGAAGTATTCGGGCGATGTGAAGTCGGCCGTGCTGAAATTGTCGTGCGATAACTTAGCGACGATCTACATCAACGGCCGCAACGCCTACGTGAGCAACGATTGGCACGACGCGCCGGAAATCGACGTGACGGGCAAATCGATTCAGCCGGTGAATGTGGTCGAAGCGGAGATCAGCAACCAAGGGGACACCGCCGGGTTCGTTTTCAAAATGATCGTGACTAAGAACGACGGCACCGTCGAGTACGTCGTCAGCGACGACAGCTGGGAAATCGCCGACGCCCGCGACTCGACGGAGTGGAGCAAAGCCAAGATCGTCGCCGCGTACGGCAGCGGGCCGTGGGGCGAAGTCCTGAGCGGTCCGTCGCAGGCCGTGGTCGCGAATCAATCGCTGTTCAATGTGCCGGCCGGTTTTCAGGTCGAGAAGTTGTTCACCGTGCCGAAGGAGTTGCTCGGCTCCTGGGTGAACATCGCGACGGATAACAAAGGCCGGCTCATCGTGAGCGATCAAGGAAACTTGGGCCTGTGCCGAGTCACGCCGCCGAAGCTCGGCAGCCAAGACGAAACTCAGGTCGAGCGGCTCGATATTAAGTTCGAAGGGAAGCAAATGTCGGGCGCGCAGGGCTTGCTCTGGGCCTTCGACGCGCTCTACGTCTGCTGCAACGGCGGACCGGGAAGCGGCCTCTATCGCTTGAAAGACACGAACGGCGACGATCAGTTCGATGAAGTCGTTAGGCTGAAAGACTTCCGGGGCGGCGGCGAGCATGGGCCGCACGCGATTCGCCTCGCTCCCGACGGCAAATCGATCTACCTCGTCGCCGGCAACCACACGCTGCCGCCGTTTCAGTTGAAAACCAACAGCCCGATCCAAACCATGGGGGGCGCACGAACCGAACAACTACACGCCACGCTGCCCGAAGGAGCGACGAGCCGCATCGCCCCGAACTGGGATGAAGACTCGCTCCTCCCGCGCCAATGGGACTCGAACGGCCACGCGGCCGGCATCGTCGCTCCCGGCGGTTGGATCGCGAAGACCGATCCGGACGGCAAAGCCTGGGAAATGTTCTCCGTCGGCTATCGCAACCAATACGACTTCGCCTTCAACGGCGACGGCGAAATGTTCGCTTACGACTCGGACATGGAATGGGACATGGGCTCCCCTTGGTACCGGCCGACGCGAGTCTTACACGCTACGAGCGGCAGCGAATTCGGCTGGCGCAGCGGCACGGCCAACTGGCCGGCGTACTACGTCGATAGCTTGCCGCAACTGATCGACATCGGGCCCGGGTCTCCCGTCGGCGTCGAATTCGGCTACGGCGCGAAGTTCCCCGCGAAGTATCAGAAGGCGCTCTTCATCTGCGACTGGACCTTCGCCACGATGTACGCCATCCACATGGTTCCCGACGGCGCAAGCTACAAGGCCGTGAAGGAGGAGTTCGTCGCCCGCAACGCGCTACCGCTCACCGATGTGACCATCGGCACCGACGGCGCGATGTACTTCACCGTCGGCGGGCGCGGCACGCAAAGCGAACTGTTCCGCGTGACGTACGTCGGCACGGAATCGACCGCGCCGGTCGATCGCCAAGAAGCGGCCGGAGCCGAATTGCGTGCGCTTCGTCGCAGCATCGAAGCCTACCATCGGGCCGATGTCGAAGACGCCGCGAAGGCTGCGGCGTTTCTCGTTCCCCACTTAGGACACGCCGATCAACACATTCGCTACGCGGCCCGCGTGGCGCTGGAGCGGTTGCCGCTCGCCGCGTGGCAAGAGCAAGTGCTCGCTTCCGACGATGCCGAAACGGTCATCATCGGGGTCGTCGGGCTCGCGCGCACCGCCGATACGCCAGCGCAACCGAAGCTCCTCGCCGCGCTGGATAAGCTCAACTACGCGAAGCTCACCGAGCCGCAACAGGTCGAGCTATTGCGAGCCTATCAGCTCGTCTTCATCCGTCTCGGCCTGCCCGACGAGGGCGTGCGTAGCGTGCTTGGTGCGAAGTTCGATGCGTTATTCCCCGGCGTATCGAACGCACACAACCAAGAACTCGCGATCCTCATGGTCGCGATGGGGTCGCCGGGAGCGGCTGCGAAGCTGATGCCGATGTTGAGCAAGGAGCCCGGCGCAGCGGCGACGGTCTCGTCCGATCTTTTGGCCCGCAACAAGGGCTACGGCGGCAGCATCGCGACGATGCTCGCCAACCATCCCGACCTGCAGCAATATCAATTGGCCTTCACGTTGCGCAACCTGAAAAACGGTTGGACACCTGAGCAACGCAAAGAGTATTTCTCGTGGTTCGAGAAGGCACGCAAATGGAGCGGCGGCAACAGCTACCAAAAGTTCCTCACCAACATCGACAATGACGCCTTCGCGAATGCGACCGACGCCGAGCGGCTGATGCTTGAGTCGTTGAAGGTGCGCAAGCCGTACGTCGTGCCGCCGTTGCCGAAGCCGAAGGGCCCCGGCCGCGATTATCCGGCGGCCGAGATCGTCGAGCTCTCGAACGCGAAGCTCAAAGGCCGCAACTTCAAGAACGGTCAGCAAATGTACGCGGCGGCGCGCTGCGTCGTTTGCCATCGCTTCGGCGGCGACGGCGGCTCGACCGGTCCGGACCTGACGCAGCTCGCCGGCCGCTTCAACGTGAAGGATCTCACCGATTCGATCGTCGACCCGAGCAAGGTGATCTCCGACCAGTACAAAGCCTCGGTCGTCGAAACCAAAGACGGCAAGACCTACACCGGCCGAATCGTCAGCGATGCGAAAGACACGATCACGCTGGTCGTCGATCCCGAGAACTCGTCGAAGGTCTTAGAGATCAAGAAGTCGGAGATCGAGCAACAGAGCCCGTCGTCGGTGTCGCTGATGCCGAAGGACTTGCTCAAGACGTTGAACGAAAACGAACTTCTCGACTTGATGGCCTACCTGCTCTCGCGCGGCAACCCGCAAGACGCGATGTTTAAGTAAGAGTTTCGTCCACGACGAACGACCCTGCCCGCCCAAGAAACCCTGCCAGGAGCTTCGCTATGTCGCTGCGCGCGTCTCGTCGTACGTTCGTGAAATCGCTCGCCGCCGCCGGCGCCGCGGTTTCGTTTCCGGCAGCGAGTTGGGCCCGAGTCGCCGGGGCGAACGAGCGGTTGAACATCGCGAGCATCGGCACGGGAGGCAAAGGCTGGAGCGATCTGACCGGCGTCGCCGCGAGCCCTGCGGTCGGCGTCGTCGCGCTCTGCAACATCGACAACTCGAAGCCGCACCTCGGCCAAGCGGCCGAAAAGTATCCGCAAGCGAAGTGCTACGCCGATTGGCGCAAAACGCTCGACGACGCGAAGCAATTCGATGCCGTCCTCGTCTCGACGCCCGACCACATGCACGCTCCGATCGGGCTCGCCGCCATGCAACTCGGCAAGCACGTCTTCTGCCAGAAGCCCCTTACGCACACGCTGCACGAAGCCCGCCAGATGACGCTCGCCGCGCGGAAGCACGGCGTCGTCACGCAGATGGGGAACCAGATCCAATCGTTCGAGGCTTACCGCACCGCGGTCGCGATCGTGCAGGCCGGGCTCATCGGCAAGGTGAAGGCCGTGCATTCGTGGCAAGGGGGCATCCCGCGCTGGCCGCGCGCGCTCGATCGCCCGGCGGCGTCCGATCCGGTTCCTGCCGGCGTCGAATGGGACTTGTGGCTCGGCGTAGCGCCGGAGCGGCCGTTCGTGAAGGGGATGTACCACTCGTTCAATTGGCGCGGCTGGCAAGATTTCGGCACCGGCCAACTCGGCGACTTCGGTTGCCACATCCTCGACCCGGTCTTCAAAGCCCTCCACCTCACGGCCCCCTTGAGCGCGCAAGCCGAGGCCCCGGAGATGAACAAGGAATCGTGGACGAAGTGGGCCACGGTGCGCTATGTGTTTCCGAAGACCGAGTACACGGCCGGCGAAACGCTGCCGCTCACCTGGTACGACGGCGACGGCATCACCGCGCCGCGCGAACTGCTCGGCGATATTCCGGCAAGCTTCAAGCTCCCCGGCTCCGGCTCGGCGCTCGTCGGCGAAAAGGGCACGCTCGTCGTGCCTCACGTCGCGCTGCCGAAGCTGTTCCCGGAAGAGAAGTTCTCGGCCGCCGACGTGCCGAAGGTCGGTGCGGTCGATCATTACGTGCAGTTCGCCGATGCTTGCCGCGGCGTCGGGAAAACGACTTCGCACTTCGACTACGCCGGCCCGCTGACGGAAGCGGTCATGCTCGGCACAATCGCCGTGCGGCTGCCGAAGCAAGAACTACTGTGGGACGCCGCGGCTTTGAAAGTCACGAACTCCGCTGCGGCGCAACAATTGGTCTCGAAGCCCTATCGCAAAGGCTGGGAACCGAGTTGGCTCGGGTTGTAGAGTTTGCCGCAGCCGCAGTTCGCCCGACTTCTTGCGCCTGCGGCGCACGGACATTTGTCCGTGCCACCCCGCGGAGTCAAGAAGATGACGCAGCCTCCGCAGGAGCCTCGACAACCTGCCACGTCATCGACTTTGCAACAACTTCCACATTGAAGTCATCACCTACAAAGAGATAGTGCTTGAACTTATCGACGGGAACTCTTAGGTCGCTCAGCAGTTCGGAGTCATGCACGGTAAATGCGGATGGCTGAGGGCAAAGGTCCGTTGCGTTCCATTGGTCTTGAAAACGCCTTGTTGCTCCCTTTAGGGCATTGTTTTCATCCGCAAAGTTTGGGACGAGGCTCCAGTCGTAGCCGTCGATTCTGGCACTGTCACTTGCCGAATTCTCGGGATACAGCTTTGCAAATTGAACTTGCTCCAAAACGACAGCGATCTGTTTGTATCGCCCATGCTGGGAACACAGCTTGGTGGTCTCACCAAGGAAACCAACGAACGTAACGTATCCGTGATTTACGCCGTCAATGTTCCGAGAGGCAAACCCCAAGGAGGGAGTCGAAGGACTAATCGACCAAGGAACGATAAGTGGGTGAAGTTGCGGCATATCAGCGTCCAAATCCTGGAATTGAAATAATGTACGGTGAACCATCTGGGCGGCTCATGATCCTCAGGTCGTTCATGCTCGGAGTAACCGGCACACGACCACCAGGAAGCGGCGAATCAATTATCAAATCTTCGCCAAGTCGCCGGAGATACTTCTGTTGTTGACGGGCCGAGAGAGAAGCCAGATCAACAATCGAAACTCTAGTAGGTTCAAGTCCGGCTTCCGCAAGGACTGCTCTCGTCCTTGTGTTCATTGACACCAACGCCCCGGTGTCGGGATGCCTAAATGCCGTCAGTGGCAAATCGTCGGGAGTAAGATCGCCCTTACGCAAATCGGCGACAACATCGGCGAGGCTACGACCACTTGTCTTGGGGAACGCATCATCGACGCTGAATGACGGCGACACTCGCCGTTGACCGAACAATACCGGCTCGCCAATTCCCTTGGCGGGAGCATTTGCTTGGGCGCACATATTATGCGCGAGAACGCGTAGCTCGCCAACGGCGTAGTTATGGAGGTCTTGGACTTGGAGATTGTAGACCTTCTCGACGACGGATCGCAGCGCGATCGCTTGGATCGGGACTTGTCGTCCGTCCATCAGGAGCACGACGTCGCCGAGGAGCATGTCGCCCGCGTCGACCCAGCGGCCCGGCAGTTGCGAATGCTCGGGCGTCGCGATCCGCACATGGTCGGGCCGCGGGCGGTCTTCGAGATCAAGGCCCGACACGACCCAATACGGATGGTGGTACGTCGATTCGATCGTTTGCTCGTCGATCGTGAGCGCGACGAAGTCGCCTACATGGTCGAACTCGTAAGTCTCCACGACCGGTCGCAAGACCCACTCCATCCGGGCAAGATCGAAGGCCCAGGCCAGATCGCCCACCGCGATAGGCATCAGCCTTGGGAAGATCCAGCGGCGCAAGGAGCCGGAAGAGGCGCGGCCGGCATCGTAGCAGGCACGTTCCACGTGCCGTCCGCCACTTGCGTCGTTCGGGGAAGAAGCCGTGTGGGTTGTGAAAGGTCCTGCGTGGCTACGGCACGTGGAACGTGCCTGCTACTTTAGAATCGGCTGCTTGGGCGACTGGATGACTTCGTAAACTCGGCCGGGTATACTGCCGGCTCTGCTTGCCGAGTTTCGAGCTCAACCTTCACGTTTCCTTGCCGACGGGGATCACGATGCAGCCTGTTTCCGGTTCCGCTAGTTCCGCGCCGCTCGACATGGGGATCCGTGTTCGTTTGTCGCTGATGATGTTTCTGCAGTACTTCGTGTGGGGCGCGTGGTTCGTCACTCTCGGCGGCTACATCGGCGGCAACACCGATCAAGGGCGCGACCTCTTCGAGCCGGGCTTCACCGGAGTCGCCTACGGCACCGCGGCGATCGGCGGCATGATCGCGCCGTTCTTCGTCGGCATGATCGCCGACCGCTTCTTCTCTTCCGAGCGCATGTTAGGGCTTCTGCATCTCGCCGGCGCCGGGCTGATGTACTACCTCTCGACCTTGACGAATCAGAACCTGATCTACTATGTGCTGATCGGCTACTTCATTTGCTACATGCCGACGCTCGCGCTGACGAATTCTCTTTCGTTCCACCATCTCACCGATCCGGGTCGCCAGTTCCCGGGCATTCGCGTGCTCGGCACGATCGGCTGGATTCTCGCCGGTCAGTTCGTCGGCAAGCATCTTAAGTTCGTCGGCCAAGAGTTGCAGTTCGTTTGGGATAGTACGCAAGGTACGACCGTCGAGGCTTCGACCATTCCGATGTTGCTGGCCGCATCGGGCCAAGCGCTGCTCGGCCTATACTGCTTCTCGCTGCCGCATACGCCTCCGCAGAACCGCGGCGCGAAGGTCACGATCGGCGACATTCTCGGCTTCGAGTCGCTCAAGCTGTTGCGTCGCCCGGCGTTTGCGGTGTTCGTGCTCGGCTCGTTCCTCGTCGCCATTCCGTTGCAGTTCTATTACAACTACACGAACTTCTTCTTGCACTCGATCGGCATGGAGAACCCTGCCGATAAGATGACTTGGGGGCAGATCTCCGAGTTTTTCTTCATGCTTCTGATCCCGTTCTTCTTCGCCCGTCTCGGGGTGAAGTATATGCTGCTCGTCGGCATGGCCTGTTGGGGAGCCCGCTACTATCTTTTCGCGAACGGCAACGTCGACGCCAACATGTGGATGCTCTACGTGGGCATCTTGCTCCACGGCGTCTGCTACGACTTCTTCTTCGTGACCGGCCAGATGTATGTCGACCGCGAGGCCGAGCCCCGTATCCGCGGAGCAGCGCAAGGCTTTATCGCCTTCGTCACGCTCGGGATCGGGAGCTTCATCGGTTCGATGCTGTCTTCGGTCGTCGAAAAGCGTGTCACGACCGGAGGCTCGATCGATTGGCACGCGTTCTGGCTCTATCCGGCCGCCGGAGCGATCGCCGTATTGGTGTTGTTCGCCATCGCGTTTCACGACAAGTCCGATAAGTCCGTGTCAGCTAAATAAGCGGAGGTTCACGCATGGATCGCCGCTATGTATTCGAGGTTGCGCCGTTCGCCGCTTGCCACGCTTCGACGATCGTCGAGTGTGAGCCCGATAAGTATCTATGCGCTTGGTTCGCCGGCTCGCAAGAGGGTGCGCCGGACGTGCGCATCTGGATCGCGCGTTCCGAAGACGGCGTGAAGTGGACGCAACCGGATGTCGTCGCGGAAGAGCGCGGCGTGCCGTGTTGGAACCCGGTGTTGTTTCGCGAACGTAAATCGGGCGAGATCATTCTCTACTACAAGATCGGCACCGGCCCGCAAACGTGGTCGGGCTTCTTCCGCCGCAGTAAGGACGCCGGGCGCACCTGGGGCGACAGCTTCATTATGCCGGCCGGCCTGCTCGGGCCGATCAAGAACAAGCCGATCCAGCTTGAAGACGGCACGGTCCTCTCGCCGACCTCCGTCGAGTCTTACAAGAACTGGGCCTGTTGGGTCGACCGCAGCATCGACGGCTGCCGGAGTTGGACGCGCCTCGGCCCGATCTACCATCCGAAGCAAGCGCACGGCATCATCCAACCGACGATCCTCCGCCGGCGCGACGGCGCGCTGCTGATCTTGGCGCGAAGTCGGGCCGTCGGCCAAGTTTGTTCATCGCTCAGTCGCGACGGCGGCGCCACTTGGTCGCCGGCGGAAGCGATCGCCGATTTGCCGAATCCGAATTCCGGCATCGATGCCGTCACGCTCGCCGACGGCCGGCATGTGCTCGTCTACAACCCGTCGCATATCGGGCGCACGCCGCTCGCGCTGGCCGTGAGCACGGACGACGGCGCGACTTGGAAGCAATCGCTCGTGCTCGAACAAGAGCCGGGCGAGTATTCGTATCCGGCGATCATCCAAGCCGCCGACACGACGGTCCACATCACCTATACCTGGAACCGTACCAAAATTCGGCACGTCACGCTGCTGCCGAAAGAGCTGGGCTAACGGTCGCCGCAGCGCTGCGTAGTCGGTGCAATCGCTACGGTCGGTCGCGGGCTTCGGGCGATGTGGATTACGTTCCGTTGCGGGTGCCGCTCGGCCCCTACCAGCCCGTTTCGCGAGGCTGTAAACTACCGCTTCTGCGCCGAGAGCCACGCCGCCCGCTTCGCTCATTCGGACAGCTCGAACGCTCCTTTCCATCGCCCACCAGCCAGCCTCGAAAGCGCCCGTGATCAAGACCTTTAAGAAGCTGCTCGTCGCCAATCGAAGCGAGATCGCCATCCGAGTGTTTCGCTCGGCCCATGAGCTCGGCATCAAGACCGTAGCGATCTACTCGCACGAAGACCGTTTCGCGTTGCATCGCTTCAAAGCCGACGAAGCGTACCAGATCGGCAAGCCCGGCGAACCGATTCGTGCCTATCTCGACATCGACGGCATCATCGACATCGCCAAGGCGAACGACGTCGATGCGCTGCATCCCGGCTACGGTTTCCTCTCGGAGAATCCCGACTTGGCGCGGGCTTGCGAAAAGGCCGGCATCACGTTCTGCGGCCCTTCGCCGGATATTCTCGATAAGCTCGGCGACAAGATCACGGCCCGAGCCATCGCGAAGAAGGCCGGCGTGCCGGTCCTCTCCGGGTCGAGCGAGCCGCTGAAGAACGCGACCGAAGCGGCGGCCCTGGCCGAAAAGCTCGTGTATCCCGTCCTCTTGAAAGCCGCCAAGGGGGGCGGCGGACGGGGCATGCGCGTCGTGCAGAAGCCGGAAGACTTGGCGAACTCGCTCGAACAAGCGCAGCGAGAAAGCTTGAATGCGTTCGGCTCGACCGACGTGTTTCTCGAGAAGTTCATTCAGCGTCCGCGGCACATCGAAGTGCAGCTGATGGGCGACAAGCACGGCCGACTCGTGCATCTTTACGAGCGCGATTGCTCGCTGCAGCGCCGACACCAGAAAGTGGTCGAGATTGCGCCGTCGATCAATCTCGACGCACAGTTGCGCAAAGACATCTGCGATGCGGCGCTCGCGGTCGGCCACTCGGTGAACTACCAGAGCGCGGGCACGGTCGAGTTTCTCGTCGATTCCGATACCGGGAAGTTCTACTTCATCGAAGTGAACCCGCGGATTCAGGTCGAGCATACGTGCACGGAAGAAGTGACCGGCTTCGATCTGATTCGGAGCCAGATTCTCGTCGCACAAGGCCGAACGCTCGCCGATCCGATGATCGGCCTCGGTTCGCAAGAGGCGATCCGCACGAACGGCTACGCAATTCAATGCCGCATCACGACGGAAGATCCGCTCAATAAATTTCTTCCCGACTACGGCCGGCTCACGCACTATCGCTCGACCGGCGGACCTGGAGTGCGGCTCGATGCGGGGAGCGCGTTCTCGGGTGCCGTGGTCACTCCGTACTACGATTCGCTCTTGGTCAAGGTCATTACCTCGGGCCGCGAGTTCTCCGAGGCGGCAGGTCGGATGGAGCGCTGCTTGCAGGAGTTCCGCATTCGAGGCGTGAAGACGAACATTCCGTTCTTGATCAATCTCGTGACGCACGAGAAGTTCTTGGCCGGCAAATGCACGACCCGCTTCCTTGATGAAACGCCGGAGCTATTCACGTTTCAGGCACGCCAAGACCGTGCCTCGCGACTGTTCAACTACTTGGCAGAGACGATCGTCAACGGCAACCCGACGATCAAGGAAAAGCCGAAAGCGATCCGTCGCGAGCCGGCCCCGGTGCCGACGCTCGATCATAAACTTCCGCTGCCGAAGGGAACGCGCGATCTATTCTTGGAGCTGGGTGCTACGAAGTTTTCGCAATGGGTGCTCAAACAAGAACGGCTGCTGCTCACCGACACGACGATGCGCGACGCGCATCAATCGCTGCTCGCCACACGGCTGCGGACGTATGACATGGTCCGGATCGCCGAGCACTATGCTCGCAACCATGCCGACTTGTTCTCGATCGAAATGTGGGGCGGGGCGACGTTCGACACGGCGATGCGCTACTTGCGCGAATGCCCGTGGCAGCGGCTCGCCGATCTCCGCGCGAAGGTGCCGAACATTTTGTTCCAGATGCTGCTCCGCGCCTCGAACGCGCTCGGCTACTCGAACTATCCCGACAATCTCGTGAAGGCGTTCGTGCATGAAAGCACGCAAGCGGGCATGGACGTGTTCCGCGTGTTCGACTCCCTAAACTGGGTGCCGAACATGAAGCTCGCGATGGATGCCGTGATCAAGAGCGGCGGCATTTGCGAAGCCGCGATCTGCTACAGCGGCGACATTCTCGACAAGAGCAAGACGAAATACGATTTGAAGTATTACGTCGAACTCGCCAAAGAGCTTGAAAAGATGGGAGCGCACATGCTCGCCATTAAAGACATGGCCGGGCTCTGCAAGCCGTATGCGACGGAACTGCTCGTCAAAACGCTCAAGCAAGAGATCGGCATTCCGATTCATTTCCATACGCACGACACCAGCGGCGTGCAAGCCGCCGCGATCATCAAGGGCTCCGAGCAAAATCTCGATATCGCCGATGCCGCCTTCGCACCGCTCTCCGGTCTCACTTCGCAGCCGAACTTAAACTCCGTCGTCGAATCGCTGCGATTCACGAAGCGCGATACGAAACTCGACCCTGACCAACTGCAAGCGACGGCCGAATATTGGGAAGCGGTCCGCGAGTTCTACTCGCCGTTCGAGAGCACGATGAAGGCGAGCACCGCCGATGTGTATCACAACGAGATGCCGGGGGGGCAATACACGAACCTCTACGAACAAGCGCAAGCGGTCGGGCTCGGGCATCGCTGGCATGAGATCACGCGGATGTATGCCGACGTGAATCAAATGCTCGGCGATATCGTGAAGGTCACGCCGTCGTCGAAGGCGGTCGGCGATATGGCACTGTTTATGATCGCCAACAACCTGACGGAAGCCGATGTGCTGGATGAACGGCGTGATCTCTCGTTCCCTGAATCGGTGATCGACCTACTCTCGGGCAAGATGGGTCAGCCGCCGGGTGGGTTTCCGAAGGCGATTCAGAAGCGGATCCTGCGCGGCGAGAAGCCGCTGAAGGGTCGCCCCGGTGCGAACCTTCCTCCGGCCGATCTTGAAGCGGCCGCGAAGGAACTCGAGAAGAAGACCGGTCGGCCGGCCTCGAAGCGCGATGTCGTGTCGTATCTGATCTTCCCGCGCGTCTATAGCGACTTCATCGCGCAACAAGAACTCAACGGCGACTTGAGCGTGCTCCCGACGCCGATCTTCTTCTACGGCCCGCAGCCGGGCGAAGAGACGACGTTCGAGCTCGAGCAGGGGAAGACGTTGATTCTGAAGTTGATGACGGTCGGCGATCCGCAAGTCGACGGCTATCGCAACGTCTTCTTCGAGCTCAACGGCCAGCCGCGCGAAGCGAGCGTGCGCGATAAGTCGCAAAAGGCTGCGGTCGAACATCGACCGAAGGCCGATCCGAACAACCCGCAACAGGTCGGCGCGCCGATGCCGGGCATGGTCGTCAACGTCGCGGTGAAAGCCGGCGAGCAGGTCGCCAAGGGGGCGAAGCTGTTGTCGCTCGAAGCGATGAAGATGGAGACGACCCTTTATGCCGAGCGCGACGGCAAGATCGCGCAAGTCGCGGTCCAAGCAGGCAGTTCGGTGGATGCCGGCGATTTGGTCGTGCGGTGGGAGTAGTGCTGTTTGCGGCTACGATGCGACGGCGGAGCCCGCGGCCGGCGCCTTCTCGATACGGGTGAGCGTGAGCAAGTAGAGCGCCCCGCAGAGCCCTGCGAAGATCAAATTACGGGCGATCATCAACGTGCGCGGGAGTTCCGTCGTCAGGGCTCCCGAGGCGCCGTCGTTATCGCCGATGACGATCAACGTCCAAGGGGCGGAATGCTCGTGCGTGTACGGAAAGATAACCATGTGGTCTAAGTAGTGATACGGATAAAGATAGCCTGTCATCGCGCAGGCCGCGACGGCGAGCACGATCGTCGCGATGTAGCCGCGCCGCGAGAATCGTTCGGCGGCACCCAGCAGCAGCATCGGCATCGCCCAGAGGAGATACTGCACGGAAAAGACCTTCGCGAGCAGCGTGGCGAACGGAATGACGACGCAGGCCATGCGATACGACGCCGTCCGATCGTAGGTCTCGCCGATCGTCGGCGAGAGCAGCGAGCGCAAGCCGAGGGCGGCGAGCGCCACGAGCAACGTCCAGGTCGACGCGACCAACATCGGCTGCTCCAGCTTTCCGCCGAGGTTCCACGAACCGTAGTCGAAATAGCAGAAGAGCTCGCTTGCCGGTTCGAGAAGCATCATCAACGTGGCGTACGACGATTCGATCTGCACGCCGCGCACGGAGTGGAACTTGAACATCCGCCACAAGTCGTCGCCGGCGATCACGTAGTAGTACGCGAAGGGGGCCGCGGCCGTGACGACGAGCACCGCCGGACCGACGAGCAAGCTCCAGCGGCGCGGCGGTCGCAGCAGCGCGTAGAAGTCGCACAACAGAGCGAACGGCACGAGTAAGACCGGAATGAGCTTGAAGCTGATGCCGATTCCGAGCGCCGCGTAGGCAGCCGCCGACCAGGCGACCGTCTTCGGTCCTCCTTCGCCGGCCCGCAGCTGACAATACGCCCAAGCGAGCAAAGCGAACGTGAGCGCGACGTCGAGCCGCTCGAACATAACGTAGCCGAGGAAGGCCGTGGTAAGCGTGTAGCCCCACATGCCCCAATATAAAAACTCCGGCCGCCGGCGCTGCAAGATCGCGCAGAACAGCGCAAAGCCCGCCACATCGAAGAGGAGCATCCAGATGCGAAAGTGATCGGCATAGTGCCGATAGTGTTCCTCTTTCAACTTAAGATATTCGACCCATTTCATCTCCTCGACGGTCAACACTTTGCCCTTGGAGTCGACCATGCGCATGCCTTCGACGTCCATCCCGTCGGCATTGATCGGCAGACGCCAGGAGGAAAGCTCGCGAGGCAGGCTGATGACCCAATACGCGACCGGTGGGTACTCGAAGTTTTGGATGTCGCGATAGTAGCGCGGGGCAACTCCCTTTTGGAAGTAAGGGGGGAGCCCGAAGTCGACCCCTTGAACGACGTAGTCGAAGTAGACGCCGATATCGGAAGTGCCGGCACCGAAGATCAAGCCGAAGTAAATGCGCGTGGCGACGAATGCCAGCAGCGCAGCGAGGAGCGGGCGATTGCTCAGCCAACCGTGGGCGCTGGTTCGCGACGGCGCAGCTTTCCCTGCGGCATCCGGCAGCGGCGTAGCGGAACGGGCGATATCGTGAGGCATGGCGAACTGGGCGGGAAATCTTACGGATAACGTCGCAAGAATCGAAACGCGTGGTCGTTTGCTAACAAAACCGGAACACAGATTACCCCTTTCGGCGTGCGAGCCCAAGACGCAAGTCGGTTTCGACGGCGAAAAATCCCCCTTCCGACGTCGCACAGGCCTCGCTACGATACGCCCCCGCCGCCAGGCCGGCAGCGAGCCGCCGCGGCCTTTTTACGCTGCTCAAGACGCTTTGAATCGATTCTCGGTGATCGCGCCCAGGCCCGATGGTCGATTTAAGCCGTAGGGAGTCGGTCCGCATAATCTCAATGCATGGAGGCAGAGAGCATGAGTAACCCTAACGTGTTCGGATGGATTCGCGACAGTGTGCGCCGAGCCGTATTGCTCGGGTTCTCCGATGCGGTCGAACAAGTCGGCACGCTCGAAGGAAACCAGAACATCAACCCGCATCTGCTTTCGATGTTGAAGCAGAATCCCGCGGCGCTGGGCGCTGCAACCGGGGGCGGAGTCGCCACGGCCGAATTGCCGGAAGAGACGGAGTCGGCCAAGCCGCGCCGCCGCTTAGGCCGCTCGTTGGACGATCTTCGCGGCGATTCGCACAAGAGCTGACGACCGCAACTCGCATAACGGCGAACGAACCGGGGGAACGGCGAGCAAGCGCTCGACGTTCCCCTTTTTTTACGCGCCGCGCAATGAGCCGTGTCGCCGGTGGCGTGCGAATCAATCGCTGAGCGTCATGCGGCCGACGATGTAGATCACGACGAAGATCGGAATGCTGACCAGAATAATACCGAAGAGCGCCTGAAGCATGACGGATCGAGCTCCTTACGAAGAATGAATACGCGAAAGACCTGGAGAGGTTGTAATTAGGATTCAGCGCCGAACAAGCCGAGGATGCCGCGACAGAATTGCGGCAGGTCGTCGGGCTTGCGGCTGGATACGAAACGGCGATCGACGACGACCGGCTTATCTTCCCAAATCGCACCGGCGTTGACGAGATCGTCTTTGATACCCAACGAGCCGGTGACGCGGACGCCCCGATAGACTCCGGCCGAGATCGCGATCCAGCCGCCGTGACAAATCGCGGCGACCAGCTTGCCGGATTCGGCGAAGTCGCGCACGAGTTGCAACACGTGCGGCTCACGACGAAGTTTATCCGGCATGAAACCGCCGGGAAGGATCACGCCGGCGAAATCATCGGCCGACATATCGTTGATCGGCGCATCGGCCGTACAAGGGTAACCATGTTTGCCGTGATACACGACGTCGGACTTCGGGCCCGCGACCGTGACATGCGCACCGGCCTCGGTGAGTCGGAGCTTCGGATACCACAGCTCGAGGTCTTCATACACATCGTCGACGAACGAAAGAAAATGCAGATTCGTGATGCTTTGCATGGTGCCGCTCGGCGAGTTGCGCGTCAGTGTTTCGTCGTCATCGTCATTATGACGAATTCAGGCCCGTTGCGGCATCCCAAAAAAGGTCTACTGGTTCGTCGTTTCGAGTTGCCGCCGGGTTATTTCGTTCGGATCGCGCGCCACGCCTCGAGCGCCGCATCGCGGGCCGCGGCATGATCGACGATCGGCTGTGGATAATTTTTGCCCAACACGACCCCCGCCGCTTTTAAGACCTCGGCCGGCGCTTCGCTCGGACGATGAATCCAAGCGGCCGGCAGTTTCGCCAACTCCGGCACGTAGCGGCGCACGTAGTCGCCGGCCGGATCGAACTTCTCGCCTTGGCTTGTGGGGTTGAAGACGCGGAAATACGGCGCCGCATCGGCACCGCAGCCGCCGATCCATTGCCAACCGAGCGTATTGTTCGCCAAGTCGGCATCGACGAGCGTGTCCCAAAACCATTTCGCCCCTTCGCGCCACGAAATCAATAAGTCTTTCACGAGAAACGACCCGACGATCATGCGCACCCGATTGTGCATCCAACCGAGTTGCCACAGCTGCCGCATTCCGGCGTCGACGATCGGATAGCCGGTCAGTCCTCGCTGCCACGCGCGCAGTCGCTTCCGATCGGTCTTCCAAGCGAAGTCGGCATATTGCGAGCGGAGCGGTTCGTCGGTCGTGGTGGGAAAGTGAAACAGCAGATGATGCGCGAACTCTCGCCAATACATCTGTCGCAAAAACTTCTCGGCCGCCGCTGCCGCGTTGAGTCCTCCCTTACGAGCGAACAACTGCAACGACTCGCGCACTTGCCGCGGCCCCAACTCGCCGAAATGCAGATGCACCGAAAGGCCGGAGACACCGTCGTGGTCGGGCCGGTCGCGCTCTTCGCCGTAGCCCATGACTCCGCCGCATTCGATGAACCGCTGCAAGCGATTCTGCGCCGCTGCTTCCCCCGGCACTGCCCACGATGAAAACTCATCGGCCCAAGGGATCGGGGAGACGAGCTTCCACGATCGGAGCGCATCCGACTTCGGCCACTTGGCAGGCGCGGCGATCGCCGGCGGCCGGTCGACGACCTCGAACTCGTGATCTTCGGCCCCTTCCGCTTTCACTAGGCTCGCTTTATAGAACGGCGTGAAGACTTGATACGGCTTGCCCTGCTTCGTCGCGATTTGCTCGGGCTCGATCAAGAGCGCCGAATTGAACGTGCGGACGTCGAAGCCTTCGCTCACGAGCGCCGCTTCCAACTCCGCATCGCGTCGACGGAGCGTCGGCTCGTAGCGACGATTCCAGAAGACGGCATCGGCACCCGTTGCGCGGGCGATCGACCTGAGCACCTCCGCAGGATTTCCCTGTCGCAAGATTATGCGACTCCCCTGCGTTTGAAGCGAAGCGTCGAGCGCTTCCAGCGAATGATGGAGCCACCAGCGCGTGGCTGCTCCGGGCTGCCAAGGGGCTTCGTCGTCGGGCGACCAAATATAAAGCGGCACGACGGGCCGGCCCGCTTCGACAGCGGCGTGCAACGCCGGATTATCCGCAAGCCGCAGGTCGAGCCGAAACCACACGATGGCCGGAGCGGGAGAAGTCATCGAAGGGCTCGCCGTTTTGAATCGTAAGCACGGCGCGGGCCGCCGTCGCATGCCATTCTAACGCTCACGAAGAGTCCGACGACATTTCGTTCGAGAAAGCATCAAGCTTGCGGGTTCGCGAGCGTGGCGAAGCCGCAAGGCTTACTGCGTGTTACGCGCCACCGACATATGGCCGAACAGCGTTTCCGTGCCTCGCACGATATAGAACTTCACCGGTTCGAGGGTCGCGAAGTCGGGCCGATCGAGAATGTAGTTCACATTGTCGACCGTGACCGTTTCCCAGATGTGCATCCCGACCAAGATGTCGCCGCGACGAATTCCTTGCTTCGCGGCCGGGCCTTCGTTCTTCACATCCGTCACGACGAGGCCGCCCCGATAGCGAGTGCGGTACGATTGGAATTGGCGTTGCGGAACCGGCTCCATCTTCAAGCCGAGAATCGACCAGAACCGATCGCCGCCGGCAACCATGACCCGATCCGACGAGCGCATCTTATCGGGCACCGACGCGACGACGAGATCGAACTTCTCGGTCTTGTGGTCCCGCTCGATCGTGACTTCGACCGGCGAGCCCGGCTGCTTGCCGAGAAACCCTCGTTCAATATCCAAGACCCGTTGCACTTGCGTCGAGGCGACCGACTTCACGATGTCGCCGGCGCGAAGCCCGATCAAGGCCGCGGGGCTATCGTCGAGCACTTCCTTCAACACGGCTCCGTCGAGGCTCGACTTGGCCCCTTCGACGACCATTCCGTGCCACGTGCGATCGATCCGCCGCGTGCTGAGTAGATCGGTGGCGATGTTGAGCGCCTTGTCGACCGGAATCGAGAAACCGATCCCCTGTGCTCCGGCTCGCACGGCGACGTTGATGCCGACCATCTCGCCGTCGATATTCAACAACGGACCGCCGGAGTTGCCCGGGTTGATGCTGGCATCGGTTTGGATCAGGTCTTCATAGCTCTGCGTATCGCTCACTTGCACCGAGCGATGCAGCGCGCTGATGATCCCCTGCGTCACGGTATGTTCGTAGCCGAACGCATTGCCGACCGCGATCACGGTCTCGCCTGTCATCAGATCCGCCGACGTGCCGATCTTCATGACCGGTAGCGGTTCGGGGGCGTCGATCTTGATGATCGCCAGATCCGTTTTGGGATCGTGCGAAATCATCGTGGCGATATAGGTTTGCTCGTCGTGCGTGGTGACGAGGATCTTACGCACGCCGTCGACGACGTGATGGTTGGTAATAATGTAGCCGCGCTCGTCGATGACGATGCCGGTGCCCATGCCGTTCACGCGGCGACGTTCGCCGGGCGCGACAGGGCCCCCTTCATTCGCGACGACTTTCTCGCCGTGAATGTTTACGATCGACGGCCGAGCACCTTGCACCGCTTTGACGAGCGGCGTCATGCGCAGTTCCGAGGCTTGGACCGTTCGTAGTGCGTAAGCTTCCAGCAGGCATCCTAGGGTTGCGAGTACCGCCGCCGCAGTACGCAAACACCGGTAAGGACGTCGGGAAAACACGGGCATGGAAAGCTCATCGCGGTGGGGTGGCGAATGATCCGACCTTCGGTCATCGCAAAGCGCACTCTGGGCACGATTTGCGATAGCACGACGGCCAGGACGTTTCATCGGCCCGGTCTTAAGAGCCCCTTCACAGGGCAATTCCGACGCGGTACAGAATCCCCAGCTTTACGTCTTCCAGACGCAATGCTGACAGTCCTGCTTAATATGCCGATTATCCGAGCGACCTAAAAAACGACGGGACTAGCTGCGACGAGTTTTGACCCGCAAAGCACTTGTCGACGCCGCACTACCGGACGACGAACGGCTGCTCTCAGCGACCTCGCTCTCCGAAGGCTCCAGCGCAGCCTCGGCGGCCACATAGTCCGACGCGCCAGCTTCCGCTTCAGCCGCGGCTTGCACTACCTCGCTCTCGGCGCTTCGTGCCGGCGCCGCTACTTCCTCGCTCGACGAGGAGACTCCTCGCAAAGCAACCCGATTGCCGCGAGGATCGGTCGCCGGTTCCGGCGGCCGGGGCGGAGCACGACGTTGCTCGACCGCACGCTGCGTTCCGCTGCTTCCTTGAGCATGACTGCCGATGCCGCCTTCGGCCGGACCGTAGGCGACGCTCCGTTGCGGCTCGAACACCGGGCGCGTCGGCACGGGATGAAACCGCGATTGCGCGGCCGGCGTCGGTTGTGGAACCGCCGGCATCGGCACGTTCCCCTCGTAACCGCCGCCGGGGACTTGCTCGTAGTATCCACCGTGCCCTCCGCCACCTCCGCCGGAGCGGCCGGCTCGTCCGCCATGCCGGCAACCGACGCAATTGCCGTCGATACAAGCATCGCCAATCGCTGAGCAGCCCGTCGTTGTGCAGCTGGTGCAAGAAACATCCTCGCACGGTGCGTCGCAAGCATCGCTCGGGTAGGTCGGGCCGTTCGACCGCATGTGCGGCACACGGTTCATCTCCAGCGACCAATCGCCGCGCAACACCAGACCTTTGCGCTCGCAACAACAGCCCGTCATTCCGAGCGACCATGCCAGAGCGACGGCTGTTACACAGCCGATCGCGAAGTGCTTTCTCATAGTGTCCCCCTGCCGCGTCGCGAGCTTCGCACTCTTCAGCGCATCCTCAACTTAATGAGGGTGAGCTAAACAATGCGGCACTCGCAACGATTCCGAAACCGAAGCCCCCATCGGCTCCTACTTAGGATCACATCGGCCGACCGTCGTCCGTAAATTCAGTACAACCCGCAAACTCTTCACCACCGGAACGACCGTCACCGTCGGCAGCGATTCTCCGGTTTAACTCGCCCCGATAGCGTAGTCCCGCAGAAGGTGTAGCCATGGAGCCGCGGGCCTGCTCGGGTTGACCCGGCCGCGCGCTTCGCCATACAATCCTAAACTCATACCGCCATGCGACTTGTGCTCGACCGCCTATGACAGCTCCCCCGCCGATCCATTCCGCGACGACTGCCGCCGGCTCGTCCGAACCCGTGGTGCTGGAAGTTCGCGATCTGCGGACCTACTTCCACACCGAATACGGCACGGCGCTGGCCGTCGATGGGATTTCGTTTTCCGTCCGCCGCGGACAGACACTCGCCGTCGTCGGCGAAAGCGGCTGCGGTAAGACCGTCACGGCCTTGAGCATCTTAAAGCTCATTCCGATGCCGCCCGGAGAAATCGTCTCGGGTCAAATCCTCCTCGGCGGGGTCGATCTCGTCACGCTTTCGCCGAAAGCGATGCAAGCGGTTCGTGGCGGACAAGCGGCGATGGTGTTTCAAGAACCGGCCACGAGTCTGAATCCCGTCTTCACGATCGGCGACCAGATCAGCGAAGCGATCCGATTGCATCGCCGGCTGTCGAAGCAAGAGGCGCGCGCCGAGGTGCTGCGCTTGCTCACCGAAGTTCGGATGAGCGAGCCGGAGCGCCGAGTCGATCAGTATCCGCACGAGCTCTCCGGCGGCATGAAGCAACGGGCCATGATCGCGATGGCCCTGTCGTGCAATCCGCAATTGATTATCGCCGACGAGCCGACGACGGCGCTCGACGTGACGATCCAAGCCCGCATCTTGGAAACGCTCCGGCAGATGCGCGAGAAGCACGGCACGGCGGTCCTCCTCATTACACACGATCTCGGCGTCGTCGCCGAAACGGCCGACGACGTCGTCGTGATGTATGCGGGCCGGATCGTCGAGAAGGCCGACGTTCGCTCGCTGTTCGCGAAGCCGCTGCATCCTTACACGATCGGCCTGTTCAACAGCTTGCCGGGGCTCGACGGAAGCCGCGAGCGTCTGCAAGCCATTCCCGGCAGCGTGCCGCCGCCGACGCGCTTTCCGAGCGGTTGCCGGTTTCGCGAGCGCTGTCCGTTGGCTGCGGCGAAGTGCCTGGAAGATCCGCCGCTCGTCGAGATCGATCCCGGGCACGCTTCGGCTTGTTGGTTCGCCGCCGATCTAGCCGCCGGCCGCAAGGTCGACTTCACGACCGTCGGCAGCGCGGAGAAAACAACATGATCGCCACCCCTCCGAACTCCGCCGAGAAACCGAGCGCCGCCGACCGTGCAGCGCAAGCGCCGATCTTGGTGGTCAAAGATTTGTGTAAGTACTTTCCGGTCCGTCGCGGGATCTTCGCGAGGGTGCGCGATTGGGTGAAAGCGGTCGACGACGTCAGCTTCACGCTCGAACGAGGCGAAACGCTCGGGCTCGTCGGCGAGAGCGGCTGCGGCAAGACGACCGTCGGCCGCGCGATTCTGCAACTCATTCGCCCGACCTCGGGACAAGTGACGTTCGAAGGGCACTCGATGCTCGATCTTCCGCGCAACGAACTGCGCGCGCTGCGGCCGAAGATGCAGATCATCTTTCAAGACCCTTACGGCTCGCTGAATCCGCGGATGACGATCGGCAACGCCGTCGGCGAACCGCTGAGGATTCACGGCGTCGCGAAGGGGCCGGCCGTGCGTGAGCGCGTCTCGCTCTTGTTGCGCCAAGTCGGCTTGCCGGCCGACGCGGCGAATCGCTATCCGCACGAGTTCAGCGGCGGGCAACGGCAACGGGTCGGCATCGCGCGCGCTCTGGCGATGAACCCGGCGTTCATCGTGTGCGACGAACCGACCAGCGCGCTCGACGTTTCGATTCGCGCCCAGGTGATCAATCTGCTGCAAGATTTGCAAAACGAGCTGGGCTTAAGCTATTTGATGATCAGCCACGACCTGGCGGCGGTGCGGCATATCAGCCGGCGCGTGGCGGTCATGTATCTCGGGCGGATCGTCGAACTCGCGCCGACGAAACTGCTCTACGCCGAGCCACGGCATCCGTATACACGCGTGCTGCTCTCGGCGATCCCGGTGCCCGACCCCTCGCAGCGGCGCGAGCGCGTGACGGCGGTCGACGACGAAATCCCTTCGCCGATCAACGTGCCGAAGGGCTGCGCATTCCATCCCCGCTGCCCGCTCTATGAATTGCTCGGCAAACCAGAACGCTGCCGCACGGAGCTACCTGCGTTAGAGCCGATCGCGCTGGGCTCACCGCATCTAGCGCGCTGCCACTACCACGCGGAAACACCGAAGCTCGCGACGTTAGCAACGGGTAAATCTTAGAACTTCCCGTAAATCCGATCGCGCTTCGCTTGGTTGTAAGCGAGCTTTTCGGCTTGCGTCATTTCGGCGACGCTCTTCGGAGCCGCTTCCGTCTTCGCCACGGCTGCAGCAGCCGCTTGCGGTTTCGCGGTCGCATGGCACCCGCAATCCCCCCCGGCAGGCTTCGCTTCCTTCGCCTTGGTCGGACACGAACAAGCATGATGCTCGTCATGCTTATGCGAATCGGCCGGCTTGGCCGTAGGGATCGCGGCCGGCACGCTCACCGTGGCCCCGCCGCCGTAGCTCATCACCGAGGTTTGCAACGTGAGATCGTCGGCGAGCGTTCGTTGCGGCTTGATGTTGAGTTTCTCGAGCACGCCGTGGTACGCACGAACCGCTTCCTCGGGCGAGATGACCCGATCGGTAATCAAGCGCAGAAACTCGACGAACGCCAATTGGTTCTCGGCGTTGTTGATTTTCCGACCGTAGAGGGCCACGCGCGCCCCGTACTTCTGCGCTTCGCTGATGAGCTTGAACGCGTCGTAGGTGGTGCCCGCCCCGCCGCCGAGAATGCCGACGACGAGATGCGGATCGTAGGCGACGAGATCTTCCATCGCCTTCGGGCCGTGGTACACGACCTTCAAGAAGACCGGTCGGCCGGCATAGGCCACGCCGGCCAAGGTGCGCGCGATGGCGTCGTTGATGAAGTTCGCCGTGTCGGCACCTGCGAGCCCTTCCGGCGCGTTCGGGTCGAACACTTCCAAGAAGTGCCGGAAGCCCTTGAGCTCGGCTTCGGCGCGGAAGCGCGCGTATTCTTCGAGCGCGAGCCGATCGAGATCGAGCCGGTTGTTGAACGTGATGCTGTAGAGGCCGAGGTTCGCACCTTGCTTCCGTTCATCGTCGGCGCAGTTCAGATGGCCGCACTGAATATGGTCGAGCGAGGCGGAGCGAAACGGGAGCGACGGTTGCTGGATATAGCGATTGCCGCGCAAAACCCAAACGTCGGTCGTGTCGTTGGCGCGGGCCGCCGGCGTGATGTGCGAGTCGTCGAACAGCCGCTCTTGGTTGGTCAGCACGTCGTTCGTGCTGGCCGAGGTGAGCATGATGTCGATCTTCCCCTGGCGGATGATCTGACGGATCTGATTGCGGTACTCGGCCAAGGTGCGAAAGCGAAGCTCGCCCGTGTGCGCCTCGGGCGATTGCCCGGCCGCGCCGATTCCGAACGCCATATCGGCATCCTTCGCATCGGCGATGATGAACTCACGACAGCCCGAAGGGTCGGCATGAATGGCGGCGAGTTTACGATCGAGCGACTTTTGCATGGCTGATGACAGTGGTCGGTGGTCGGTAACCGGTGGTCAGTGGTTAAGAGAACTACTTACCGGCGATGCGAGCTAGAACTTTGTCTTGGGTTTCTTTAAGGACTTGTGCGCTGCGCTTCAAGGCTTGCACTTCCTTCGGCCAGAGTTCGATTTCGTGCGTGGCGAGTACTCCCTTGCGGCCGACCACGGTCGGGACCGAAATTGCGACGTCGCGAATGCCGTAGCAGCCGTTCTGCACGCTCGACACCGGCAGCACGCAGCGCCGGTCGAGTGCGACGGCTTCGATCACGGCTTGAATCGCAAGGCCGACGGCGAAGCCTGCGCCTCCCTTTTTCTTAATCACTTCCGCACCGGAGCCCTTCGTGCGCGTGAAGAGTTCATCAGCCAAGCGGGGCTGCCAGCCAGGAAACTTTTCGAGCGGCAACCCAGCGACGCTCGCGCTCGACCAGATCGGCACCATGCTATCGCCGTGCTCGCCCAGGATGAGGGCCGAGACTTGCGTCGGCGCGGCGTCGAGCTTGTCGGCGATCAAGCTGCGGAAGCGAATCGTATCGAGCACGGTGCCGAGCCCGATGACTTGCGCCGGCGGGAGCTTGAGCCGTTGCGCGGCGACATACGTGAGAATATCGACCGGGTTCGACACCACGACGACGATCGCGCCCGGCTTGATGCCGACCTTGACGATCTCGTTCAAGATGCCGACGAAGAGATCGGTGTTGCGATTGATGAGATCGAGCCGGCTTTCATCCGGCTTGCGCCGCAGGCCGGCCGTGATGCAGATCAGGTCGCTGGTGGGAATGTGTTCGTAGCCGCCGGACGAAATCTTTTGGTCGGCCATGAGCGTGGCGCCGTGCAACAGATCGAGAGCTTGCCCCTCGACCGCTTCGGCGTTGACGTCTAACAGCGCGATCTCGCGGACGACTTTGCCCGTTTGCAACGCGAACGCAGTGCATGAGCCCACGAGCCCTGCCCCGCCGATGATGCTGACTTTCATGAGAACCGACCTTATCTAAAATGAGCTTCTATTTTGTTGTTCTAATCGGGCGTTGCGGGCTACTTATCGCTTCGAGAGTTCGGCCATCACGCGATCGGTGATCATCTTCACCAGCGATTCTTGGTCGATGGCGTTGGCGCTGCCCCCCAGCGCGGCCGCGGCGGCCGATTTAATCGCTTCGACGACCGGCGTTCCTTCGGTCACTACGCCGGCAGCGGACTTGCCTCCCGGCATCGGCGGCGGAGCGTCGAAGGCGCGGCGTTCGATACCGGCCGACTTCCAACTGTCGCGGAAGACGTCGTTGGCGCAAATGTCGCAATTCTCCATGCCCGGCGCAACGCGAGGATCGCTCCAACCCCATTTGGTTTTGAGGTCGATCAACTCTTGCGACTTCTGTTGATTCAAATACGTCACCTTGCCGAGGTCTTTGGCGAGCATGAGCATGCGACAATAGGCATCGAGAATTTCGGTCCACCAGTAGGCCCGTTCGACGCTCTCGCCGTAGCTGATCGTGCCGTGGTTGGCGAGAATGATCACGTTCGTCTTCTTCACGAACGGCAGCACCGTGTTCGCAAAGGCATCGCCGCCGGGGGTCTCGTAGACCGTGATCGGCGTCTCGCCGAGAAACACTTCGACTTCCGGCAACACGCATTGCGGGATCGGCTCGCGAGCGATCGCGAAGGCCGTGGCGTGCGGCGGGTGGCAGTGGACGCAGCTCTTCACGTCCGGCCGTTCCTTCATGATCGCCAAGTGCAGTAGCACTTCGCTCGTGCGCTTGCGCACTCCGGCAAGCTGTTTCCCTTCCATATCGACCGTGCAAATATCCTCGGGCTTCATGAACCCTTTGCAGATCATCGTCGGCGTGCAGAGAACTTCGTTCTCGCTGAGGCGATACGTGATGTTGCCGTCGTTCGCCGCGGCGAAGCCTTTCGCATACAAGCGTCGGCCGATCTCGCAGATCTCTTGTTTGATTTTGTGGACGTTGACAGCCATGAGCGTAGGTTCTTGATTCCGGTTTTAGTGACTGATATTTTTCGCGCGTGCGATCACGCAACGGCTAATGGGCGATTTCTATTTGATCTAAGATGGCGGCGTTGTAGGCGTCGAGCGGCTTGTAGTTCGGCGCGAAAGGTTGAGCCGCTTCGACTCCTTCGCTGAACGCGATCATGCTTCCGATCCCGGCTCCGAGGTCGTCGTACACGACCAACTCTTCTCCCTGCTCCGTCGATGTTCCCTGGAGATTCGCCAGCGACTTCGCGACGACCAAGCGAAAGCTCCCGCCGATGAGGCTGGCATGCCTCCGGCTGAGCGTCACCGTGCCGATCACTTCTCCGATACGCATCGCTAGAACTCTATTTTCAAAACGTCTATTTCAAAATGGCTTCGTATTTCGCCGGGACCGATACTGCGACCGCGAACGACTTCAACCAGCGTTTGATCTGCATGCCGCCGAACCGCACGCTGCGGACGACGAACACGTTCGCCCCGACGGCCCGAGCCGCACGTTCGATCGTCGCGGCATCGTCGCCGCCGACCGCTCGCACTCCGACCCGCCGATTGAGCACTACCAAAGCGACATCCGCTTCGTCGGTCACCAGCAATCCGATCGCTCCCCCCTTCGCTACCTCGTCGCTCAACTCTCGCACCGCGGCCGCTAGGCCGGTTTGCGCAAGCTGCTCGACTTTACATCCTTCGCTTCGCAAGTCCCTCGTCAAACGACTCGTGTCGATCTTCGCTTCCGCCGCCGCGACGACGATCGTCCGCATTGCGACAGTCGCCGATCCGGCACCGGCCGCGCGCCGCACGAGCGCGATCTTCTTCTCTCGCAACAGGTCTCGCACCGCCGGCGTGACGATCGCCCGCTCGGCAATGCTCAGCCGCGCGATGCCCGGCAGCCGACCTCGCAAATCCTCCAGTGCAACCACGCGTCCTTCGACCACCAACTCGTTCGCTACGACGGCCTGCTTCGTTTCCGTTTCCACGGTCTTCGGCCCGACGCTTCGTTCGCTTGCCAAGCGCGACATCACATCGCGGACAATGCGTTCGATTTCGTCGGCCGTTACGTTCATGCTTTAGTTCTTGGTTCGTCGTTCTTCGTTCGTCGTCGATGGGACGACGCTGCACTCACTCGTCGACGATCCCCAACACGCTCCAACGAACCGGCGAGTTCTTGCTCTTCATTAAGTCGCGAGTGCCGCTGCCGTCGCTCGTAATCATCACCAACTCTCCCGGCCCTGCCCCGAGGCTATCGATCGAGACGACGGGATCGCCGTCCGGCGAACGACCATCGGCCTGCAACATCTGCACGACGAGCATCTTCCAACCCTGGAGAGTCGGATGCTTGATCGTACTGGTGGTGGTGCCGACGACGCGAGCCAATTGCATGGGTGGTTGTATTTACTATTGAGTTCGCGACTGTTTGTTTGAATGACTAATGACTAATGACGTAAGGTTCGGAGCTTGCATCCAGCTTCTTGTGATTCATTAGTCATTAGGATTTAGTCATTGGGTTTTTCATTTTAGGCCTTGCCCAAAATCCGCAGGTCGTCGATGAGCGAGCAGCGGCGTTCGCGGGTGAACGTCAGCGGCGTCGTCACTCCTTCTCCGGTCGGCGTCGCGATCGAGAACGAGAGATAACCTTCTCCCCCGAGACCGAGCGAAGCCATGCAAGGGCCGTTTTTTACGAACAGGGTCGTGTCCATCTCGCGGCCCATCTTCGTCATGTTGCGGACGTTGTTCGAGTGGATGATCGCGGTGTGGCGGAAGCCGTGCTCGTAGAACTTCGCCTTCGCGATCGCTTCGTCGACGTTGCGGCAGCGGATGAACGGCAAGAACGGCATCATCTGTTCGACGGGCACGAACGGGTTCGTCTCATCGGTCTCGCCGAAGAGCAATTCCGTTTTATCCGAAACCGACTTGCCGATGCCGCGTGCGAGCACCGCCGCATCTTGGCCGAGAAATTCCTTGGCCGGTGCGTCGTGCTTGTGTTCCCCTTCGCCGACTTTGATGATCGCGACCTTCGTGAGCGCATCGACTTCGCGGGCGTTCAAGCGTGCGGCACCGGCACGATCCATCGCCGCCATCATCTGATCGAAGACGCTCTCGACGACGAAGACTTCTTTCTCGGCGATGCAAAGCAGGTTGTTGTCGTACGACGCGCCGAGGATCATCGCGGCCGCGGCCCGATCGAGATCGGCCGTTTCGTCGACGACGACCGGCGGATTGCCCGGCCCCGCCACAACGGCCCGTTTGCCGCTATTCAAAGCAGCCCGAGCGACAGCCGGGCCCCCGGTAACGCAGATCAGCTTCACGCCGCGATGCTTGAAGATGCCGTTGGCGGTGTCGAGCGTCGGCTCGGCGATCACGCAGATTAGGTTGTCGATGCCGACGTCGCGATAAATCGCTTCGTTGAAGCGGCGAACCCCTTCGGCGGCGATCTTCTTGCCGCTCGGATGCGGATTGACGACCAGCGTATTGCCGCCGGCGATCATACTTACGGCGTTGCCCGTGATGGTCGGCAAGGAATGCGTGACCGGCGTGATGCAGCCGATGACGCCGAACGGGGCGTGCTCGATCACGGCGAGGCCGTGGTCTCCGCTGAAGACTTCGCTGCGCATGAACTCGACGCCCGGAGTGCGCTGCCCGAGGGTCTTCAGCTTCTCGATCTTGTGGACCAAGCGGCCGACTTTGGTTTCGTTCATTTCGGCGGTGCCGAGCTCGACGCATTGATCGATCGAGATCCGGCGGATGTGGTCGATGATCCGCTTCCGGTCTTCGATCGTCCGCTTCGAGAGTTGCTCGAACGCCTCCGTCGCCGCCGCGACCGCTTCATCGACATCGGTGAAGATGCCGTAACGTCCGGTAAACGACTTCGCGCCGGCATGCGCCCGAGCGCCGAGGCCCGACGTGCCGAGATTCTTCAAGACTTCTTGAACGACGTTACGAATCAGGTCTTCGGTCTGCATGGATGGAGCGCCGAGTTAGTTGGAGTTACGGGTGTCTTATTGAGTATTTGGGTTAATGACGAATGCCGAAGTTCAAATGACGAAAGAAGCACGAAATCAGAATGACGAATGAATCTCGATCGGATTGTGATACTTCAAGCAGCTCTTCGACATTCGTGCTTCGTCATTCTTTCGACATTCGGATTTCGACATTCGTCATTGCCTATTGTGTCTGTCGATCGAACACGTTTTGATTGTCCACCTGCACCGTGTCGACGATGCCGATGATCACGGCGTCGATCGGGAGGCTTTTCGTTTCCGGCGTGAGGCGAGCGCTGGAGCCTTGCACGATCAGCACGAACTCTCCTTCGCCCGCTCCGATCGTGTCGCAGGCGATGAACGTTCGACCGGTCGTAATCAGCTTTTGCCGGTTCGCCGGATCGATTCGATACGGCTCGACGATGAGCAGCTTTTGGCCGCGCATCGAGTCGACCTTGTGCGACGCCACGACGCTGCCGGTTACTTTTGCCACGAACATAAAAAACTCGATTCGATTATTTGCCGGCTTCGAGCAGTTGTTTCGATTGCCTCGCGACCACGATCTCTTCGTTCGTCGGGATGATCCAGACCTGCGTCCGACTCTCGTCGGCGCTGATCCGCCCTTCGCCCTTCGCCGCGGCGTTGCGGCCGGCGTCGAGCTTGATGCCGAGTTCTTCCAGCCCCGCACAAACGTTTGCCCGCAGCTCGACACCGTTCTCGCCGATGCCGCCGGCGAAGGCGATCACATCGCAACCGCCGAGCTCGACGAGATACGCTCCGAGAAACTGACGAATGCCGCCGATAAATACGTCGAGTGCCAGTCGCGCTCGGGCATTCCCTGCGGCAGCCGCTTTGTTCACATCGCGGATGTCTTCCGAGACGCCGCTTAAGCCGAGCAACCCGCTTTGGTTTGCTAAGACTTCGAGCGTTTCTTCGAGCGATTTGCCCGTCCGCTTCATCACTACAGGCAGCGCAAACGGATCGAAATCACTGACGCGGTTGTTGTGTAACAAGCCGGTCTGCGGGCTCATGCCCATGCTGTTCGCCACGCTCTCGCCGCTGCGAATCGCACAAAGCGAGTTCGAGCCGCCGAGATGGCAGGAGATCACGCGCAGATCTTTTCGTCCGAGCAACTCGGCGCACCGGCCGCCGATGTAGCGGTGGCTCGCGCCGTGAAAACCCCAACGTCGGATCGAGTACTCTTCCGCCCATTGATACGGCACGGCGTAGTAGTAGTTCCGCGCCGGGATCGTCTGATGAAAGCCGGTTTCGAAGGCCGCGACCAAGGGAATCTCAGGCAGCTTCTCGCTCAGCAACCGCATCGCCGCGATATACGGAGGGTTATGCGCCGGAGCGACCCGACTCATCTCTTCCATCGCCGCGAGCACGTCGGGAGTGACGCGCTGCACGCCGCTGAAAGTTCCCCCATGCACCGCTTTGAAGCCGATCGCCGCCACCTCGCTGCCGTCCTTCAAACAACCATCGACCGGATCGGTCAGCTGCTCCAAGCAACGGCGCACCGCGACCGCATGGTCGGGCACCGAGGCCGTGAGCTCGCTCCGCTTGCCGGCGATCTCGACGAAGCACTTGCTCTCGGGAGAACCGATGCGCTCGGTTCCGCCGCGCGCCAACTGGCGCTCGTCGGTCATGTCGAACAAACGAAACTTAAAACTGGTCGAGCCGAGGTTGGCGACGAGAATTTTCATCCTTGAGATCTCCTGATCCTGATTCGCAGCTTACGAGAAGTAGGCCTTGACCAAACCTTCCGACGGACGCGGAATGACATGGCTCGCGGCTACTTCGCCGACTTGCTGGCCGGCTTGAACGCCTGCTTCGACCGCAGCACGCACGCTACCGACGTCGCCGCGGACGATCGCCGTCACGAGACCGCCGCCGATCGAGATTCGCTTCACGATTTCTACGTTCGCGGCCTTCGCCATCGCGTCGGTCACTTCGACCAACGTCACGAGACCCTTCGTTTCCACCAAACCGATTGCTTCGTTCATGGGGCGCTGTTCCTTAATAGGAGCTTGTACGGGCTGTTGAATCGCCGGTTCGACCGGCGCTTTCGTTTCGGGCTTCTTCAATGGTCTCGGCGCGGCAGTCTTGCGCGGTCGGACCGGTGGCTTGCGTTTACTGACTGCCATAATTCATCTCGTTTTGACGAGCAGGATCGACGAGCGAAAAACCAAATATGACTCGGAACTACTCGACGCTCGTCAGACCTTGCGGCAAGACGATGCCGATGTCGTCGTGCGGACGCGGGATCACCTGCACGCTGACGACTTCGCCGATGCGTCCGGCAGCCGCGGCACCGGCATCGGTCGCAGCCTTGACGGCCGCCACGTCGCCGGTCACGAACGCCGTGACGAGCCCGCTGCCGACTTTGTCCCAACCGAGAAAGCGCACGTTGGCCGCCTTCATCATCGCATCGCTGGCTTCGACCAGGGCGACGAAGCCCTTGGTTTCGATCATGCCCAGCGCTTCACTCAACTTCGCCATCGAAAAATCTCCCAAAGCGAGAAACGAAAACTGAACGGGTAAATGACTCACTACTGACTTACGCATGCGACTCGCGGCCGGACACTCTTCGTTCCCGGCCGGCGTCGCTTAACGAACGATTACTGTTTCAAAAGCTCGACCTTGGTCGCGTGGTCGAGATCGGCCGCGTTCCCTTCATCGGTATCGATATGCACTTCGAGCTTGCTCGTCGCATCGGCGCGAACCAGCAAGTTCTCGAACACGATTCCGCAACTCGAATGAATCCGCAGGTTCATGCGGTCGCCGTTCTTCACGCCGTAGCGGGCGGCATCGTCGAAGTTCATGTGTACGTGCCGCTCGGCGCGAATCACCCCTTCCTTCAATTCGACGACCCCCTTCGGCCCGACGAGCACGCAACCGGGAGTTCCCTCGATCTTGCCGCTAGCACGGACGGGCAGGTCGATCCCAAGCGAAATGCCGTCGGTAAAGGCGAGCTCGACTTGGCTGAACGGGCGCGTCGGCCCGAGCACGCGCACGGTCGGCAACATCCGGCGGCGCGGACCGACGACCATCACGGTCTCGGCGGCGGCGAAGAAGCCGTCTTGATAGAGGGGCTTGTCGGGCGTGAGCACGGCTCCGCGGCCGAACAAGATTTCGACGTCGGCATCGGTGAGATGCACATGGCGCGCGGAAACGCTGACGGCCAATTCGCGCTGCGCGGAACTTCCGTTCTGCGCGGCGGCAGGCTGCTTATAGACGATCTCACGGACGATCCGCTCGATCGCGGCGCGGTCTAACGTGGGGGCGATGCTCATAATGTGTTCGGGTCGGATGTTCTTGTCGGCGCTGCGAGGCGTTCGTGTTTTCGAGAGGCTGCGTATTCGGTCAATCTGTTTTCGGCGGCGCGGCAACGGTGGCTGGGGTCGGTTCGAGCTTCGCGATCGTCAACCGCACTCCGGCCGCTTCGACTCTGCGTTTCCAATCGGGCGAGATCCCGTCGTCGACCACGAGATGCTTCGCCACTTCGAGCGGCGCGAGATGCGCCAAGCTCTGATGTCCGAACTTCGTACTGTCGGCCACGACGATCACTTCTTCGGCGGCTTGCATCATCGCGAGCTCGGTTTCTACCAGCAGCAGATTGCTGTTGAAGAAGCCCCGTTCGTTGATGCCCGCCACGCTCAACACCGTCCGTCGCACGCTGAGGCGCGACAACATCTCATTCGCATAAGGTCCGAGCGACACGCCGGTGCGCGGATAAACGTAACCGCCGAGCAGCACGAGATCGGTCGTGGCGTTCGAAGCGAACAAGTTCGCCGTCGGCAACGAATTCGTCACGATCTGCAACGGCCGGCCCACCAAGAGCCGCGCCACTTCGTAGGTCGTCGTTCCTCCGTCGAGCAATACCGTGTCGCCGTCGGCAATCAATTCCGCCGCACGCCGGGCGATCGCTCGCTTCCGGTCCCAATTCGCAGGTTGAAGCTGGTCGAAATGAGGAAGCTTGGGGGAAGCACCGGTGTAAAACACCCCGCCGTGCGTCCGCTTCGCTTGCCCAGTCTCTTCCAAAGCCTCTAGATCGCGCCTCACGGTCGACTCGCTGACCGTGAGCAACTCGGCAAGATCCGGGAGAGCGGCAAATCCGCGCTCGCGCACCAGCTCGAGAAGTCGTGTCCGGCGTTCGTCGACGATCGGCATGAACTGATAACCTCGTGTCACAGTCATGGCAATTATCTGTTATTTAGTGACGGAATTCAATCATCATCCGTCATAAATCTGCTTGCACTGTCTCGTAATGGCTCAAAATCGCCGTAATCTATTGCCGATACATAGCTTAGGTATCTAGCGTTGAGTTTGCGGCTTTCCAAGCGTGACAATTCTTGCCGCTAATTCGCCACGCGTCCAAGAATTCACTCCATAAAAGTCGACGTATCGGGAAATGTCGAGAATTCTCCACCTCCAAAAGTCGCTCACAGCCGGTCCCGACCCCCTAACGGTTCCGGGCGTAACGATTCGGCCGTTTAACGGGGCGACCTCGGCAACGACCAACGCCGACGCTCGCGCATGGCTCGCGCTGCGCGAAGCGGCCTTCGCGGGGATGCTCGCCGCCGGCCGGAGTTGGACGATCGACGACTTCGACCGCGAGCTCACGGCCAAGCCGTGGTGGTCGCCCGAGCGAACTCTCTTAGCATGCATCTCAGACGGCGAGCCGGATTCGATCGTCGGCCCGATCGTCGGCTCAATCACGCTCGGCCGCACCGGTCGACCGCCGCACGATTCGGCTTCCGTGATGTGGCTCATGGTTCGGCCGGAATGGCGCGACCGGGGGATCGGTCAAGCGCTGCTCTCGACCATCGAAGGCCTTGCGCTTGCTCAGGAGGAGTCGATCCTCACACTGGAAACGCACGTCGAATGGCAAGCAGCCGTGCGGCTTTATCGCGCCGCGGGTTATACGACGTGATCCGTTAAGAGATCCGAATACGGCGCCCCTCGGGCCGGACCTTCCCGGCCGCGAGCAATCGCAACGCTTCCGGATAGGCGATGCACTCCGCTTCGAACACGCGCGCCGCCAGCGTGTCCGGCGTGTCGTCATCGAGCACCGGCACGGCCCGCTGCAGGATGATCGGGCCGTGGTCGAATTGGTTGTCGACGAAATGGACGGTGCAGCCGCTTAGCTTCGCGCCGTAGGCGAGCACCGCTTCGTGGACGTGATGCCCGTACATTCCATGCCCGCAAAAGGCGGGGATCAGGCCCGGGTGGATGTTCAATACGCGTAAGGCGAAGTCGTCCGGGATCGGCACGAACTTCAAATAGCCGGCCATCACGACATAGTCGCACCCCGAGCGACGACATTCGTTGAAGACCGCGGCACCGAAGTCTTCATCCGTCGCGAACTCGCGCCGCTCGATGACAGCCGTCGCGATGCCGGCGGCTCGCGCGTATTCCAGCCCGCGGGCCCGCGGCGCGCTCGAGATCACGGCGACGACCTCGACCGGCAGCGCCGCCGTTTCAACCTGTGCGAGGATGTTGCGCAGCGTGGTGCCGCCGCCCGAGATCAGGACTGCGACCCGAAGCGTTTTCTTGCTTAGGTCGGTCACGATGGCCGCACCTGCACGAAGACCTGGAGCGTTCCCGCACCGAACGGCACATCGACCGGCTCGGCTCCTTGGAGTTCGCCGACGGTAAGCGATGTCGCCAAGGTTTCCGAGCGCACGTATTCCGCGAACGGCCCGGCGGCGAACGCCGCAGCCTCTTCGCCGACGACGCCGATCGCGATCCGGTCGGTGTATTTGCAATCCAGGTCTTTGCGGATCGTTTGCAGGCTGTGAACGAAATCTCGCGCTAGGCCTTCGGCAATCAACTCCGGCGACACTTCCGTCGAGACGACGACCACCCCTGCCCCGCTATGCGAGGCGGCCCAGCCCGGCTTCGCTTGCAGGCGAACTTGCACTTCCTCGGTCGTGAGTTCGAGCGGGCCGTCGCTCAGTTCCAGCGTCGCTTTCCCGGCCGTTTCCAGTTGTTGCAGCAGTGCCGCGGCGTCGACTTTCGCGAGCGCCGGCTTCACCAGCGGTAGCCGCTTCCCGAGCTTCGGGCCGAGCTTTTTCAAATCGGGAAGCACGGTATAGGCGACGTATTCATCGGCCCGCACCGAGAACTCGACCTGCTTCACGTTGAGCTCTTCACGAATCAGCGCGGCATGTTGCTCGAGCCAGGCTTGGTGCGTCGTGTCGGCAAGGCAGATCTCGACTTTTGCGAGCGGCTGACGCACCTTGAGCTTGGCCCCCATCCGCGCGCTTCGGCCGAGCGAAACGACCTCGCGCACCAAGTTCATCTGGCTCGAAAGAGTTTCGTTGATCGCCGCGGCGTCGACTTTAGGATAGTCGCACAGATGCACGCTTTCGGTAACCGTATCGGCACCGTTGCCAGCTCCGGCCACCGCCAAATTCTGCCAGATCGTTTCGGCCATGAACGGCGTGAACGGCGCGATCAATTTCGTCGTCGTGAGCAAGCATTCATAGAGGGTCCAATAGGCGTCGAGCTTTTTGCGATCTTGCTTGTCTTCGCTCCAGAAGCGATCGCGGCTCCGGCGGACATACCAATTGCTCAGCGCGTCGACGAAGGTCGTGAGTGCGGTGCAGGCATTGAAGTTGTCGTAGGCGTCCATTCGCTCGACGACGGTTTGCGTCGTCCGCTGCAACTCGCTGATCACCCAACGATCGAGCTCGCTCCGCTCGGCCACCGGGCGATACGTCTTCGCTCGGGCCAAGACCTCCGGCCCGAGATCGCCGAGAGGTTTCGTGGCGTCCTTGCCGACTGCGAACTGCGAGGCGGGGTCGAAGCCGTCGATTCCGGCGTAGATTACGAAGAAGCTGTAGCAATTCCAAAGCCGCAGCAAGAACTCCGGAATGCTCTCCTTGATCGCTTGTTCGCTGTAGCGCGTCGAGGTCCAGGGCGGTGAGCTCGCGTAGAAGTACCACCGGAGCGCGTCGGCACCGTACTTATCGAAGATTTCGTTCGGTTCGCGATAGTTGCGTTTGCTCTTCGACATCTTCTGCCCGTCTTCGCCGAGCATGAAGCCGAGGACGATGCAGTTCTTGAACGGATGCGGATACTCTTTCCCCTGCCCTTCCTTCTCCTGCTCGGCCGCCCCATTTTCGCCGAACAGCAGCGTGCTGATCGCCAGCTGGCTATAGAACCAGCCGCGCGTTTGGTCGATCGCTTCACTGATGAAGTCGGCGGGGAACTGGCTTTGAAATCGCTCTTTGCTGCCGGCGGTGTGCGGATAGCCCCACTGCGCAAACGGCATCGCCCCCGAGTCGTACCAGCAGTCGATCACCTCGCTCACACGGCGCATCCGCGCTCCTGCAGCGAAAGGCGAGTCGTACGTTACTTCGTCGATATACGGCTTATGCACGCGCAGGTCTTCCGGCAGGTCGGGCACGGCCTTCTTCGCCGCTTCCCAGACTTGCACGCCATCGATCCCCGGCTTCGCAAGCAGTTCGTCGTACGACGCGATCGCTTCCTTTTCGCCGGTCTGTTGGCAAACCCAGATCGGCAACGGAGTCCCCCAATAGCGCTCGCGCGAGAGGGCCCAATCGACGTTCGACTCCAGGAAGTTGCCGAACCGTCCGTCGCGAATATGCTCGGGCTGCCAATGGATCTTCGCGTTGTTCGCGAGCATGTCGTCTTTAAACTTGCTCGTCCGGATGAACCAACTCTTGCGCGGATACTGGATAAGCGGATCCTGCTCGGCCCGCCAACAGAACGGATAGTCGTGCAAATACTCTTCGCGATGCCACATCAGGCCCTTCTCGCGAATGGCACGCGCGATGTCCTTATCGGCCTCCTTCACCCAACGCCCTTCGTACTCCGGAGCATCTCTAGTGAACTTGCCATCGGGCCCGACCGCGCAGATCAATTCTGGAAGTTTCAATGATACAAACTTCGCCCCCGCCATAGTCGAACCGGAAGCGGCGAGTATTCGAAAACGATCTCGTTCTTCTTGCAGAACGTCGAAATCGACCTCACCAAACGCTGGAGCGATATGGACGATGCCAGTTCCGCTATCGATCGTCACAAAACTCGCAGGGACGATTCGCCAAGCAATATGCTGTGATTCCGGATCGCTCTCCGGATCATCATCGCCAACCAACGACCCTTTTAAATAGCCAACTACATCGCCAAACGATTTGTAGTAATAGTCGAATGGCGGCACATACCTCAGCCCGACAAGCTCGCTCCCCTTCAACGAAGCGACGACTTTCAACTCGCGCCCGATCTTCGCAGCCAGCACCTCGCGCAATGCCGCGGCGACGACGAGTTTCTGCGTAACCCCTTCGTGTTCGTCACTGACGACGACGTATTCGAGCTCCGGATGTACCGCCGCGAACTGGTTGCTCGGCAACGTCCACGGAGTCGTCGTCCACACGAGCAAGCTCGTGCTCTCATCCAAGCCGAGCGCCTTTGCCTTGTCATCCACGACGATCGGGAACCGCACATACACGCTCGGGTCGGCCACCTGCCGATACCCCTGCCCGACTTCGCCGGCGCTGAGTGCGGTTCCTCCTTGGGCCCACCACCAGACGATCTTATGTCCTTGGTAGAGCAAGCCTTCGTCGAACAGGGTCTTAAGCGACCACCACACGCTTTCCACATACGATTTGTGGTAGGTGACGTAGGCCTGCTTCAGATCGACCCAGAAGCCGAGCCGTTCGGTGAGGCGTTCCCATTGCTGCATGTAGCGCCAGACGCTCTCGCGGCACTTCTTGATGAACGGCTCGATGCCGTATTCTTCGATCTCGTCTTTCGAGTGGATGCCGAGCTCTTTGCAGACTTCGACTTCGACCGGCAGCCCATGCGTGTCCCAACCGGCTTTGCGAAGGCATTGGTAGCCGCGCATCGTGCGGTAACGGGGGAAGACGTCTTTGATGGCCCGGGTCAGGCAGTGGCCCGGATGCGGCATTCCGTTGGCCGTCGGCGGCCCTTCATAAAAGACGAACGCCCCCTCGGGCGACGGCCGCTCAAGCGACTTGGCGTAGATGCCGCGCTCGCGCCAGAAGTCGAGCACGGCTTGTTCGAGAGCGGGAAACTGAGCGTTGGCGGCGACGTTGCGGAACATGGGGCTAGGAAGGGGTCAGGGGTCGGGGATCAGGGGTCGGACTCGGCGGACGGCAAATACAGAGACAACGGCGACGTCGCCGACGGTGCGCGGCGAGCTTGCTAGACAGCTCACCGACAGGCCGGAAAACGGCCAATAGAACAGGATTGCGCCGTTTTTTCAATCGAAGTCGGCCCGCGCGATCAAGTCGCGGCGAGCTTGAGAAACCGGCTGGCGAACTTCGGCCCGGTGCCGGTGTCTTCGTGTTTGAAAAAGACATAGGCCTGGTTCCAGGCCTGCGCCCTGATGCGCTTGATCCAAGTGCGCAACTGCGCGTCGGTATACTTCTCGCGCCGCAAGCGAACGAGGCCCCAACTTGCCGTCTCGACCAGCGGCGTCGACGGCAACTCATCGGCGTCGGCCACGCACAACGCGCACGCATGCTTGCGCAGCAGGGCGAAGGTTTCTTCCGTGAGCCAGCTTTCGTGCCGAAACTCGATCGCGGCCCGAGTGCGGCGCGGCAACAACTTCAAGAACGTTTCGAGGCGCGGCAGGTCTAGCTTGCAGTTCGGCGGCAACTGAAACAAGAGCGGCCCGAGCCGCCGCTTGAGCGCTCCGGCGATCCGGAGGAATTGCACAGTTTCAGCAGAGACATCGCTTAACCGCTTGCGATGTGTGATCGTCTGCGAAGCCTTGAGCACGAAGCGAAACGTGCCGGGCACTTGCTTCCCCCACGCTGCGACGACGCTCGCGCTCGGCAAGCGATAGAACGTGTTGTTGATCTCGACCGTGCCGAACCGCTCGGCATAGTAACCGAGCATCTCTTTCTGCGGCAGCTCTTGCGGATAGAACGAAGGCTTCCACTTCGGGTAGCTATAGCCGCTCGTGCCGACGAAGAACTCCGTGGTTCGCGCGCTAGATGCCATCGGAGTCGTTCTGCTCGCAGCGACGATAAAAGCGCGCTTAGTACTTCGCCATTCCCGGTGCGATTTCTTCGGCCCAGGTGTGGATTCCGCCAGCCATGCTTTGGGCCTGCGTGTAACCATTCTGCCGAAGCCACTGCGCGACCCGCATGCTGCGACCGCCGTGGTGGCAATGGACGACGATCGGCTTGCCGCGATGGGGCTCCAATTCGCCGCCGCGCGTAGTGAGCTCGCTCATCGGCAGCAGCGTGGTCCCCTCGATATTCACCAACGTATGCTCCTCCTTTTCCCGACAATCGAGAAAGAGAAACGGTTCGCCGGCGTCGAGTTTTTTCTTCACGCTCTTACAATCGATTTCCCACGGCAAACTGGCTTCGGCTGGCATGGCACACACTCTCGACGACGGACAAGACTCGGAACGCTTCGTAAACCATTGTAAACGAGCCTGCAGGCGGTCGCCGGCCCTAGAGTATGGCACCGCATGGGGTAGAATCAGGGAATCGAAAAATCGAGGCGCCGCAGAAGACCGCTCATTCGTTTGCGGTTTCGCAGCTCTCTCGTCGCCGAAACACGGAAGGCTTCTCATTGTCGGCTCGCATCTCGATCGTCGTCGGCCCGGCGCGCAGCGGTAAGACGGAGTCGCTCTTGGCGACGTACCGCAGCACGCTCGCGGCTCAGCGCACCGCGAACGGCTTAGCCGAGCGGTCGCTCTGGCTGGCGCCCAACCGCCGCGCCGTGGAGCACGTCCGCGATCGCTTGCTTACCGACGAGCTGCCGGCTTGCTTCAACCCCGGCATTCAAACCTTCGATCAATTCGCCGAACAAGTTTTAGCATACGCGGGCGAAGAAGTTCGGCCGATCGACGACCGGATGAAGCGGCTGCTCATCGAGCGCCTGCTGGCCGAAGCCTCGGCCCGCGGCAAGCTCCGGTACTTCGCCTCGATCGCCGATACGCCGGGCCTCGTCGATCTGGCGTCGGCCTTCATTAGCGAGCTCAAGCGGGTCGAGATCTGGCCCGAGGAGTTTGCGGAAGCTTGCCGCGAGAGCGCCGCACTCGGCGCTCCGCAGGGGAAGCTCTCGCCCCGCGATCAAGAACTGTTCGCGCTTTATCGCGACTATCAAGCGCTGCTCAACCGCGCGCAGCTCTACGATCTCGAAGGGCGCTTCTGGAGCGCGCGCCGCCTCTTGCAGCAAGGGCAAGGAGAGCCGTACGCGCAGTTGAAACTCGTCGTCGTCGACGGCTTCACCGACCTGACCCGTACGCAACACGAGATCCTCGAAGAACTCGCCAAGCGGTCAAAAGAAGTTATCTTCTCCCTCCCCGACGAAGCCGAAAGCCAGCGCCCGGACCTCTTCACGAAGCCTCGCGCTACTCTCGCGCAACTTATACACCGCTACCCCTCGGCCGTGGTGCGTCGCATTGCCCGGCACGATCCTCATGCTTGGCCGGCGCTCGACCACCTGGAGCGCGAGCTCTTTATGAGCCCGCGCGAGACGACCGCGATCGCCGACTCGGCGGGAATCGAATTCATCGCCGCCGTCGGAGCAGTCGGCGAAATGGAACAACTGGCGCGGCGCGTCAAGCGATTGTTGGTCGTCGGCGAGGGTTCCGAGAGCGCCCCGGTTCCGGTCCGGCCCGACGATATCGCCGTGCTGTTTCGCACGCTCGACGATGTGGCGCCGCTGGTGCGCGAAGTCTTCACGCGCTACGGCATTCCCAGCGCGATCGAAGCCGGGCGCAGCCTGAGCCGCTCGCCAAGCCTGACGGCGCTCGTGGCCCTGGTCGCGTTGGATGCCGAAGACTGGCCGTTCGGGGCGCTGCTCGGCATCGTCGGCAGCAACTACTTCGCGCCGGCTTGGCCCGAGGTGCATCGGCCGGGAGTCGAAGCGGCGACCGAGCGGACGATCCGGCATTTGCAGATCCCGCACGGTCGCACGGCGCTACTGGAAGCGGTGCAAAAGCTCGCAGTTTCGAGCCCGCTCGCGATCGAGGCCGACGATCCGTTCGTCGACGGGAAGCAGCGCCGCAATCGGCTTCGTGCCGACGCGCTGCTCGCGCTCCCGGTGCTCGCGCGCTTGGCCCAGGCCTTCGATACCCTGCCCCGAAAAGCAACTCCGACCGGTTGGGCCGAAGCCTTGGAAGCGCTCGCGCGCGACACCGGGCTTTGGCAAAGCATGCACGCCGTCGAAGAACATCCTCTGGTCTCGCAAGCCGGACGGACCGTGGCGGAGAACCGCGCGGCCTGGAATGTCTTCGCCGAAGCCCTGGCCTCGGCCGACGAGCTGGCCGCACTCATCGACGAAGACGCGCCGCAACTCGATCGGGCCGCGATGCGCACGCGCGTTGAGTCGCTGATCCAAAGCGAGCGGCTGCCGGGCGACTACGACGAGACGGGCCGGGTGCGCGTGCTGAATGTCGCGACTGCCCGCTCGCTTTCGGTGCCGCACGTGTTTCTCGCGGACCTGACGGAGAAATCGTTCCCGACGCCGGAGAGCTCCGGCCGGTTGTATAGCGACGTCGAATATCAGCAACTTGCCAAGCTCGGGCTGCCGCTGAAGTCGGCGATCGATCGGCAGCGCGACGAAATGTTGCTGTTTTACGAAGCCGTGACGCGCGCCACGCGCCGGCTCTATCTTTCGTATGCCGCGCTCAACGAAAAAGCCGAGCCGCTGCTGCCGAGCCCATATTTGGCCGAGCTAAGGCAACTATTTGTGTTGCCGGATTCGGCCGCGGACGCGATTTCCGACCTTAGCCCCGTCGCTCCGGACGACGCGATCTTGAACCCCTTCGATGTGCGGATTCGTGCGACCGCGGCGGCTGCGCGCGGCGATATCGTGGAGCTTGCCGGTGTGTTGCGCACTTCGGGCGAGATCGGCGACAATCTGGTGCGCGGGCTCCACATCGTTCACGATCGGAGCCACGGCTCAGGCTTCGGCGTGTACGAAGGAATGCTCGTCGGGCAAGAGACGCGCGAAAAACTCGCCAAGCGTTTCGACGAGGAATTCCCTTGGAGCGCCAGCCAGCTCGAACAGTACGGCACTTGCCCGTTCCAGTTTTTCATGGCGCGCGTGTTGCGTGTGCAATCGCTCGAAGACGTCGGTTTGGAAATCAATTATCGCGAGCGGGGCAGCCGGCTGCATCGCGTGATGGCCGACCTGCATCAAGGGCTCAACGACCGGCTGCAAAACCACGCCTTGCCGCGCGAAGCGGCGCCGGCCGAGTATGCCGAGTTGGTCGACCGGCTGATCCTCCAAGCCGAGCAAGATGCCGACGACGAGCCGCTCGGTCGGGCGTTTCGCTCGATCGACGAAAAGCTGTTGCGCCGCTGGCTCGACGCTTACCTGGCGCAGCATGCAAGCTACGAGGCGACGTACGACAAAGTCGGCGAATCGCTCCGGCCGCGGCACTTCGAGGCTTCGTTCGGACTCCCGAAAGTTCGCGACGATCGGATTTCGACGAAGGAATCGCTCAAGCTCGAACTGAAAGACGAGCAGGTTTTGATCACGGGCCAGATCGACCGAATCGATGTCGGCTCGGTCGGCGGGCGGGCGGTGTTCAGCATCGTCGACTACAAGACCGGCGGCGCAGGAGGCTACACTAAGGCCGACGTCGTCGAAGGGCGCGCGATGCAACTCACGCTCTATGCCATCGCGGCGGAGAAGCTGCTGTTCGCGAACGAAGCGGCGGTCCCTTGGCAGTTCGGCTATTGGTTCATCTCCGAAAAAGGCTTCAAAAAAACGCTCGCACTGCATGCCGTCGAAGGGAGCGACTTAACGCCGACCGACGATTGGGCCGCGCTCAAGGTGAAGATCGTCGAGCAAGTTTTGGCGATCGCGCGCGGCATTCGGCGTGGCGAGTTTCCGATGTACAACACCGACGAGCAATGCACGTCGTATTGCGATTTCCGCACCGTCTGTCGTGTCGGGCAGATCCGCAACTTGGGGAAGCAATGGCAACTGCCGTCGAACGTCGCCCGCTGACGCCGGAACAACAAGACGCGGTTTCGACGCGCAACGTCAGCGTTGCGCTCTCGGCCGGCGCAGGTTGCGGCAAAACGTTCGTGCTCACCGAGCGTTTTCTCTCGCACTTGGAGCCGCACGAAGGAACCGACGCTTCGGCGCAGCTCGGCAAGCTGATCGCGATCACGTTCACCGATCGCGCAGCACGCGAAATGCGCGACCGTATTCGCGGCAGCGTGCGCGAGCGATTGCGCAACGCGCCGGCAGGGGCCGCGGCCGATCATTGGCTGCAAATCCTACGTCGGCTCGACTCGGCGAAGATCAGCACGATCCATTCGTTTTGCGGTTCGCTGCTGCGGTCGCATGCCGTCGAGGCCGGGCTGGATCCGCAGTTCGGCTTGCTCGAACCGGTGCAGGCCGACACGCTGCTCGGCGAGCTGATCGACGATCGCTTGCGACAACTCCTCGCCGACCACGACGAAGCGATGATCGAGCTCACGGCGGCCTACGACTTGCGCGGCGTGCGCGAAAAGGTCGCCACGCTCGTCGGCGAGCGATTCACGCTCCGCTTCGAGGAGTGGCTCGACCACACACCGATCGAGCTGGCAGAGCTGTGGGGCAAGTACCATGCGGAGCAGGTCCGCCCCCGGATGCTCGCGAAGTTTCGTGCCGCACCGGTCACGGGCAGGCTGCGGAAGCTGATCGCCGAGTCTCCCGCTCCTCAGCAGGTTTTGCTCGAGCGTGCGACCGAAGTCGAAGAGCTCTTGCAAGCTCTCGATCGTGCGCTCGAGGTGGCCGATGGCGCGCCTGCGGCCGGCGGCAATTCCGAAGCGGCGATTCTCGATCGCCTCCGCGAGGTCGCCGTCGTGAAAGGGTGTAGCGTCAAGAACAAGGTCTGGGTCGGGCAAGAAGGCGTCTACGAGCAATACCGCGACGACTTCAAAGAGCTGCGCGAGCTGATCGACGACCTCCGCGATCATTGGTCGTTCGACACCGCGGCCGCTCTCCCGACGGCGGAAGCAGCCTTGCGGCTCACGGCGATCGCGGCGCCGGTGCGCATGGCCTACGAAGAGGAAAAGAAGCAGCTCAACGTACTCGACTTCGACGACCTGTTGCTCCGCGCACGCGATCTGTTGTGTAAGCCGGAGCATGCGCGGCTTCGCAAGAACTATTCACGCGGCATCGAGCTGCTGCTCGTCGATGAATGCCAAGACACCGATGCGCTGCAAGTTGAACTGATACAGGCCTTGGTCGACGGCGAACTCGCCAAGGGGAAGCTGTTCTTCGTCGGCGACTTCAAGCAATCGATCTATCGTTTTCGCGGGGCCGAGCCGAAAGTGTTCAGCGCCATGCAGAACGACGTTCCCGCCGCGGGGCGTTTGCCGTTGTCGCTGAACTTCCGGAGCCAGCCGGCGATTCTCGACTTCGTCAACACGCTGTTCTGCGACTACTTCGGCGACCGCTACGAGCCGCTCGACCCGCGCCGCGAACAGACTTCGCCCGTGCCGGCGATCGAGTTCCTCTGGGCCTCGACGCACGCCGCCGCACCGCCGACCGTCGAACAGGAGAATGCTGACGCGAACGCCGAACCCGCCGCGCCGCCGGCCGAGGATGCCGGCGGTGAGCGAGGTGCCGATGCGCTCCGCAAGCTCGAAGCCGATTGGATCGCGCGCCGGCTACGGGCGATGTTCGATGCGCCGGAAGCGATCTTGCCGGCGAAGTCGAAGGGGGGAAGTGTTCCTCTGCGCCGACCGGAGTACGGCGATGCCGCGATTTTGTTTCGGGCCTTATCGAACGTGGCTCTCTACGAAGCGGCCCTCGAGCAATACGGCATTCCTTATTACGTCGTCGGCGGAAAGGCCTTCTACTCGCAGCAAGAAGTCTACGACTTGCTGAACTTTCTGCGCGTGCTCGATTCCGTCTGCGACGACGTGGCGCTCGCCGGAGTGTTGCGGAGTCCGTTTTTCTCGCTCGATGACGAAGCGCTGTTTCTCCTCGCCGATCGCGGCGCGCGCATGAGTAGTAGCAGCGAAGGGCTCGCCGCCGGCTTCTTCGCTCCGGCTCTCGCCGACGATCTGGCCGCTTCGCTCGGCGAAGAGCGGAGTCGCCGCGTGGAGTTTGCACGGCGCACGCTCACGGAGCTGCGCGGTTTGAAGAACCGGCTGCCGATCGCGGAACTTCTGAACGAGATTCTCGCCCGAACCGCTTACGACGCCGTGCTCACCTCGGAGTTTCTCGGCGAGCGAAAGCTCGCGAATTTGCGGAAGCTGCTAGCATTGGCCCGCTCGTTCGATCGCTCGGGCATCTTCACGCTCACGGAGTTCATCGCGCAGTTGTCGGAGTCGGTATCGAACCGGCCCGACGAAGCGCTCGCCGCCACGTATGCCGAAGGAGCGAACGTCGTGCGATTGATGACGATCCATCAATCCAAAGGCTTGGAGTTTCCGATCGTCGTCGTGCCGGACTTGGAACGGCGAAAGCAACCCGATCGGGCCGGCATCGCTTTTCATCCCGACCTCGGGCCGATGGTGAAACCACCCTACGGCGACGATTTGCCTTCCGGTCTGGATCTCTATCGCTTCATCGAACAGGAACAGAGCGAAGCCGAAAGCAAGCGACTGTTGTACGTCGCCGTGACGCGGGCAGCCGACTACTTAATGCTTTCCTCGGGCGTGCAAGATGCTGCGGTCGGACGGGAAGAGTGGCGGAAGTTCATCGGCGAGCGCTACGATCTCGCGACCGGTAAGTTTCTCGGCACGCTCGGGCCCGGCGCGCGGCGAGCGGAAGTGCGTGTGACGACGACGCGGCCCGAGTTGCCCGGCAAACCGAAAGAGCGTGCTGCGCGTGCCGACTGGCCGAAGGTATTGGCAAACGCCGCGAAGCAAGCGGCCGGCAAGAGCGCGACGCTCCGGCCGGGGACCGAGGCGGTCGCTCCGCGACTGGCCTCGCGTCGACGATTTTCGTTCACACGCTTGAACGGCGAACTGCTGCCGGTCGGAAGTTCCGAAGTCGGCCACGAGCTCGTCGAGTCTGCCGTAGCGCTCGATGGCGCAGCGGGGGCTTCGCTCGGCAAGCTGGTTCACGGGGTCTTGGCGACGATCGATTTCCGCCGCCTCGGCCAAACGCCGGCGCGCGGCGAGTTGGAGCGCCACGTCCGTCGACAAGCGAGGCTGCTCGACGTCGAGGACGACCAAGAGATCGCGACCGCGATCGGTATGGTCGGCGATTTTCTTCGGACGCCGCGCGGGCAAGCGATCGCGGCAGCGAAGCAAGTGCATCGCGAAATCGAGTTCATGATGCGCTGGCCGACCGACTCTACCGCCACGCAAACCACGACCGATGATGAAATCTATCTACAGGGTTTTATCGACTTGCTCTATGAAGATGCGGCCGGCGCGTGGCATTTGGTCGATTATAAAACCCATCAACTAGCGACGACCGATCCGGTCGCGGCGGCGGCTCCGTACGTGGCGCAGTTGTCGATCTACGCGATCGCCGTCGAACGGATTCTCGGCCGAGTGCCCGACGAACTGGCGTTGCACTTCATGCGGACCGGCGGCGAACATGCCGTCGCCTGGAGCGAAGCGGCACGCGCCGCGGCCACGGCAAGCGTGAACCAAGCACTGCGGAAAACGCTCCTTCCGGACGAGCCTCACGAGAAGCCTAATACCGGGCCGAGTGATCGGCTAAAGAAACCGCGGGCGCAGAAATCGAGCCGATGACCACGTTAGACCAAGCCGAACAACGCCGTTTCGCTCTCGAGGTCCTGTCGCAACTCCGCGCCGCGGGCCACGTCGCTTATTGGGCCGGCGGCTGCGTGCGCGACGAACTTCTGCAACGAAAACCGAAAGACTACGACGTCGCGACGAGTGCCCGGCCGGAAGAGATTCGGACGCTGTTCGGGCATCGACGGACGCTCGCGATCGGCGAAGCATTCGGCGTCATCGCGGTGCTCGGCCCGAAGTCGGCGGGCATGGTCGAAGCGACGACCTTTCGCCGAGATGCCGGATACTCGGATGGTCGGCGTCCCGACGCGGTAGAGTTCACCGATGCCGAAGAAGATGCCCGTCGGCGCGACTTCACGATGAACGCGCTCTTCTTCGACCCGATCGAAAATCGGGTGATCGACTACGTCGGCGGACAAGCGGACATTACGCGACGCGTGGTGCGAGCGGTCGGCGATGCACGGGCACGATTTCATGAAGACAAGTTGCGGATGCTGCGCGCCGTGCGGATGGCTTCGCGGTTCGGCTTCGCGCTCGATTCCGAAACGGCCGAGGCCTTGCGCGCCGCGGCGCACGAGATCACGCTGGTGAGTCCTGAGCGGATCGCGCAGGAGATGCGCGCGATGTGCGGCCTGCCGGGCCAAACCGAAGCGGCACGCTTGCTCAAGGAGACCTGCCTGATCGACGCGATCTTGCCGGAGTTGCAGCCGCTGCAAAACGGGGCGAATCAAGCGGCGTGGGAACAAACGCTCGCGGTGCTGGCCGAACTCGAGCGCGGCGGCCCGACCTCGTTCGGTCTCGGGCTTGCCGCGCTGTTGCACACGGTGGGGGAAGCGTGGACGGTCGGCGAAGTCGCGCGGCGGTGGCGGCTGTCGAACGCCGAGCGCGAACATGCGGCTTGGCTCGTCGGCAACCAGCAGCGGCTCGCGGGCGCGCAGACCAAACCCTGGTCGACGATTCAGCCGGTGCTCGCAAGGCCGGAAGCGCCGGACCTTGTGGCGCTGGTCGAGGCATTGCAACGCGTTGCCGGCCGGCCGCTCGACGACGTCGCGTTTTGCCGGGCGAAGCTGGCGCTGCCGCGCGACGAACTCGATCCGCCGCCGCTCGTCACCGGGAATGATTTGATCGCGGCAGGGCTGAAGCCGGGGCGAGAGTTTTCGCGGTTGTTGGATCTCCTGCGCGCCGCGCAGCTCGATGGCCAAGTGCATAGCCCGGAGGATGCCCTGGCGCTGGCCCGACAACTAAGCGGCGATTGAGATGCCGCAGGCACCTAGACGCTGGGCTCGCGGCGACCTACCATCAGGACGCTCACCGCCCCCGTAAATCGACCATGATTCGAAGCGAGGTTCTTCCATGAACGACATCGACTACGTCCAATTGATTTCTCGCTGGCTCCATATCACGGCCGCCGCGACGGCCGCCGGGGGAGCGATCTTCATGAAGCTCGCGCTCCACCCGGCCTCGGAAACGCTGCCGCCGGAACAACGCAAGCAACTTCGGGAAGCGGTTCGCAGCAGGTGGTCGAAAGTCGTGATGGGGGCGATCACGGTATTGCTTGCCACCGGTATCTACAACTTCATCATGATCGTGAAAGCGTACGACTTCAAAGGGACGCCGTACCAAGCGATCTTCGGCGTTAAGTTCTTGCTGGCGTTGGGGATCTTCGCGCTGGCGAGTATCCTCGTCGGGCGGAGCAGCCTGGCGCAAAAGCTGCGTGAAGAGGCCGGAAAATGGCTCACCGTCTTAGTGGGTCTGATCCTCGTCTTACTGTTTTTATCGAGCTTTTTGAAGAACATCCCCCACAAGCCGAAAGTGCCGGCCGTGCCCGCCGCGGCCATCGAAACCGTCGATCATACGGCCTCGGCGACGCTGCTCGCGAAAAGTTAGTTGCCGGAAAGTTCGCGTCCGCCTATTCTTAAAGCTGGGAACTCGCGCCGCTTCGCAGCGACGCACGGCTGTCTTGCGCCTGCGGTTTCGGCCGGGTGATTTCGGCGGGGTCGGGCGAATTCAAGCGGACAAGAATTCAATCGGACAATGGGGAGAGCGAAACGATGAACGATCGGGCACGAGCGATTTCGGTTCTTCAACAGGCTCGCGACATTCTCGCCGAGCGTTTGACGGAACGGATTCTCGAAAGCCGCGACTCGATTCTCGAAGACGCGCTGGGGCTCTCCTACTCGAGCGAGATCGACGCCGTTCAAGAGCAACTCGGGATGCGTCTCAACAACGTGCATATGTTGTTGAACAATTTACCCCCGATGGACGATTCTTCCTCCGGCGCCGAGGAAGACGAAGAGTCGACCTCGTCGTCGCCGATCGCGATGGGATACGAGCCGGAAATGCCGCCGAGCGCCGTCATCGAGCTGCCCGGCAACACGTTCTACGCCGACTCGACGTTTCACGATGTGAAGGAGTCGGCCGTCGTCGTCGCTTCGCCGCAGCCTGCCGTTCAGCCGACCGTGATCTCGCTCCAGGCGTTCGCCGAGCGGGTCTCGGCGAACGACGTCGAAGGGGCGGGAACCGTATTGGCGGGCTTGTTCGATGTTTCCGGCCCGCGCGGGCGGGAATGTGCGAAGCGATTTCAAGAGCAACTCGCCGAACGGCCTCAATTCCTGCAAAAAGCGATGGGGCTCCGTCTGGAGCTCGCATCCGGTTCGGTCAACGGCGCGCTGCTCGTGCTCTGGGAATGCTTCGGCCTGCAAGGCTTGGAATCGATCGCAGCGCTGCAAGCCTTGAAGACGCGCTTCGGCCTCGGATCGAATTAACCGCCCGGTCGAGCAAGCTCCGCTTCCTACCGCACGGCCGCGGTATTCGCTACGGCCACGGTATTCGCTTGACCGACGTAGCGCGGCGCCCCTACCATTCGGGTATCGCGTTCGTTCCGGCACAGACGACTCCGCGTGCGTTCTCCGCAATTCGAGCGGCGCTGAAGCCCGAACCGATACCGTGAGGTAGTTCCATGTCGTGCCGAGGACTTTCTCTTTCGCGCCTCGTTTTCACGTCGGCTGTAGCCGTAATTGCGGTCTTGGGCTTTCAGGCCGCGGCGCAGGCACAATCCGGCGTTTACGGAACGATCGATCCATACGACTTCGTTCCGGCAGCCGGAACCGTGCCGTACGTCTCGACCGTGCCGATGTTTCAGACGCAGCCGTTCGCCGTCGGCTATTCGTTGAGCGGGGGCTACCGGCCGATTTATACCGGCGTGCCGCAGCCGATCGGAAACGAGATCATCGAAACTCACGGCGGCAACGGCTATGTCTATCGGCCGATCTACGCCGGCTCGATGTCGGCAATGCCGCAATACTACGGCTCGAACGGCTATGTGAACCGCGGCAGCCCCGGCAGCGCGCTCGTGATCGACAACCCGGGCACGCCGTATGAATCGCGTTATTCGACGCCGAAGTACTGGCCGCATCGCGCCGCGGTGATCGACGTAACGCCGAACTACGGAGCCGGTAGCCGGCAATACCTCGGCCCAGGCTACGACGACGCGAACTACGGTCTGCAAACGAACTACGCGACCGAGGTTCCGCAAGCGAAGGAAGTGCCGCAAGCAAACGGGCTGTCGCAGCGGAACGTCCCGACTCTCGCTCCCGGCCCGCGACCGAAGTCGGTCGAAGAACTCCCGCGGCCGCGCCGCGAGTTTTAAGCAGTCCTACGTGCCGATAGTGAAACGGGTAGCTTCCGCTCTCCGTTCGCTTTCTTACCGATCCGCTTACTGCGTCTTATTCGCGGACTCCATTTGCTTCTTCAGTTCGGAATAGAGCGGCAAATGGCGGTAGTAGACTTCCAGCATGTAGAGCGAGAAGCAGGTGACGTAGAGTCGACCGCCGGCGTTGTTCATCGACCAGAGGTCGGCTCCTTCTTCTTGCCGAGGGCCGCCGCCGAGCGGGTTCCAACTTCCGCGTTCCGGACCTGTCTGCTCTTGATTGGCGACGAGCATGTCGCGAAGCGTGCCGTTCCACTTGTTCCAATAGTCCCCCTCCATGTGGAACATCGCTTGCGTGCCGTAGTACCAATAGTAAACGTCGCGCTGTTCCCAGGTCGGCAGATGTTGCGCGAGGAGGAAGTCGCAACCGTTCTTAAGACGCGGGTCCGTATGAGCCCAGCCTAGATACATGCGACACAACAACCCTTCGGCCGTCATGACGTGATCGAAATCCATGCCGGGCTGATACGAATACCGGCTGCCTTCGTCCGACATCGTTTTATCGGTCGTCTTGGTCGCCGCCACAGCGTTGGTCGAACGCATATTCATCGAGTCGAGCCCCTTCGAGGCCTTATCGAGGTAGCCGGAAATCCGATCGAACACTTCTGGCGGGACTTTTACCTTCGCGTTCTTGGCGCTTTGCAACGCCATGAGCATCCAACCGGTCACCGAGGTATCGCTATCGCCGCGCGGCGTATAGCGCCAGCCGCCGAGATCGTGCTGCGATTCGATGCAGAAGCGGACCGCTTTTTCGCACGGCGCTCGGAGCGAGGTATTCGTCGGCTCGAGGGCCAGATATTCGCAGATCGCCATCGTGCAAAGGGCGTGGGAATACATCCAATCGTCGGCCTTCTTCCCTTGAAAGAAGTTCCCTTTAGCGTCTTGGCTTCGCAGCAGCGCCTTGACCGCTTTGTCGATCACTTGGCTATGCGGCCCGCCGGAACTCGGCGTGTGTCCTGCGCCGAAGAAGGCGAGCAGGGCCATGGCGGTCGCGGCTTCGTTGTTCTCGAACTTCGAGCCCTTCGTGTACTTCCCTTTGCCTTGCACGGCGTCGCCGGTGAGGCTCCAGAATCCGCTCGGCAGTTGATGGTTCGCGAGCCAGGCGAGCCCGAGGTCGACCGCTTGTTCGGTTTGCTTCGTCCCTCCCTTTTCGCCGAGCAAGCGCCCTTTCACGCCGGTCACACCGCGGCCGGCAAGCGCCGAGGGTAGCAGCGTCGAAGGGATGACGAGCGGTGCGGCCGCCCCCATGCCGAGCGGCGTGATCGGGATCTTAATCGCGTTCGGCAACTGCGGCAGCGCGGCCAAGGGACGCTGATCCGGCATATCCAACGCCTCGGTGGCATCCGCCAACGAACGAATTTCCGCGAGGCTGGCATCGCCCTGAGAATCGATCGACGCCTCCAGCACGAACTGCTTCGACGTTACCGTCACATTCACCATCAGGCCGAGCAGGATGATCAACGCCAAGTGAACGACGAAGCTGACGAGCAGCGGTATCGCGTTCTTCTTCAGCATCTCGACCGGATCGACAATCTCGTCGTCGGGGTTCGGTGGTGCTTGGCGAATGCCGACGCCGGCCGTGGCTTCGGCCGCGCGAGCCGCCGCTGCGATACTGGCCGCGCTCTCGATGCCCGATATTTTGGGAGCGGGAGGACCGATCGCGGGCGATTCCGCAGAACGTGCCGCGGGAGCTGGAATAGGCTTGGGGCGAGCGGGCGAAGCCGTGGTCGGTGCGGCTGGGGCGGCAGATGTAGATGACGCTGTTGCAGATGGCGCAGCCGGTGCCGGGCGTGTTGGTGCGGCAGGCGCTCCGGCCGCTGGTGCGCTCGCGTCCGGCTTTCGGGCCTGTGTCTGGTTCGGCGTCGGAGCGGGAGCCGGCGTCGGCTTCGGTGCGGCGGGTTGCGGTGCGCTGCGCGCTGCGGGCGTCGACGGCAAGCCGGGAGCGGCGGACGGCCCACCGGCCCAAGGAGCTTGAGGGGCTCGCGATCCCGGCGGCGGTTGCGAAGGTGGGCTCTGCGGCGGCGGGCCTTGCGGCGCACGAGGCATCTGCGGCATCGCACCACCGGGAGCACCGGGGTATTGCGGCGCAGTGGGGAACTGCTGTCCTGGTAGTTGTTGGCCCGGCATCTGTTGCCCAGGCACTTGCTGCGGCGGGCCGCGCATCGGCGGCGGCTGCGGCGGTGGTTGTTGCGGATACGCCGGCTGGCCGTATGGGGGTTGGCCGTATTGCGGCGGAGCAGGCGCAAACGGTTGTTGCCCGTAGCCAGGCATTCCCGCGCCGGGCATGCCTTGTTGAGGATATTGCTGCTGCGGATAAGGAGGTTGCGGTGCGCCGTAGCCACCTTGATATGCCGCGGGGTTCGGAAACTGCGGCGCTCCCGGATATGGAGGCTGCTGCTGTTGCGGTGCGCCGTAAGGCGCAGCGGGATACTGATTACCTTGATGCGGCGCTTGCGGAAACGCGCCCGCAGGAGGCTGACCTTGATACGGCTGCTGAGGATAACCGCCTGGGTATCCTGGCGCGCCATATTGTTGCGGCGCGCCGGGCATCTGTTGGCCCGGGCCTTGCGCATACGGCTGTTGACCGTACGGCGATGGAGGTTGCTGGCCTTGTTGCGGATGCTGTTGCTGTGGGTACGGTTGCTGCGGATAAGCTCCGCCGGGAAAGGGACCGCCCGGCGGCTGCGCATAAGGCCCCTGTTGCGGCGCACCCGGCATCCCAGGGGATGGCGGTTGTTGCGGCGGTGGGCCGAACGGTGGTTGACCCGGTGTGCCAGGACCGGGCCGCTGTGGGGGAACCGCCATGCGACGAAACTTCTCCATGATGGGCGCAACCGCGCACGACGAACCCGGCAGGGCCGTCACAACGCACGATCACCGTCCCCCAAATCACGCTCTGTACCGATTTTTCAATGTAGCCGCTGTTGCTAATAGTAGCAAGCAAAAGTAGCGACGACGATGAAGGTTGCGCCGATCGTCCCGATCGTAGCGGCCACCCCGTTCGAAAGCCGCTCGAACCTCGCTCCGAATCACGAACGGGACAAACGGAGTCATCGACCGAAACGCCTCCGGCCGACAAATACTTTTCGTTAGGGCTCGACGATCCTCGCTCGATCGGGCATAATTCGGATCTCTAGTGACGCGGGGTGGAGCAGCCCGGTAGCTCGCGAGGCTCATAACCTCGAGGTCGCAGGTTCAAATCCTGTCCCCGCCACTTTTTTCGCCTTCGGGCGAAAAAGAGAGGAGTTAGGAGAAAGTAGAGAGTAGAAAGAGCAGGTCTTATTTCTTCGAGCGGCGACGCTAGTCGGAATAGGAACTCCTCGGTCTACTCACTACTTTCTCCGCTCCTCTTTTTTTATGCGCCGATGATGGCATTCGCCTTCGAGAAACTCGAAGTGTATCAAAAGGCGATTACATTCGCCGACAACGCTTGTAGCTCGGCGCAGACATGGCCTCGCGGCTACGGTTTTCTCAGCGATCAACTGAATCGCGCGGCGCTTTCCATTGCCGCCAACATCGCCGAAGGTAACGGGCGATACACGGAGCCCGACCGCGGCAACTTCTTCTTCATTGGCGCGGGTCGATTCAGGAATGCGTGCCGCTGTTGGAATTGGCCCGTCGCCGAGGATTGCTCACCGACGGCGCGCACGACGATTTGAAGTCGCAACTCGAAGAAATCGCACGCATGCTTTCGGGCCTCATTCGAGGCTTGGAAAATCGCGGAAGCGAAACTCGCAACGCGCGAGAGTCGTGAGATTTATGGAAAAGGCACTCTCTTCGCGGCCATCGTAGATTGATTACCGCTTCGACACGGGAACGAACTAGTCGCTCACAATCATCCCTTCCCCAACCGATACACGCGCAGATTCCCGTCCGCATGTGCCACCGCTACGCTCTTGGCATCCGGCGACAGCGTCATGTCGCGGGCCGTGTCGGGGAGTTTGAAGCGGAAGAACTCGTTTTCTTGGTCCGGCTTGAAGAAGTAGAGGAAGCCCGTTTGGCCGCCGGCGGCGCCGATCCAGAAACCTTCCGGATGCCACGCGAGGCCCCAACCGGTGCCGTTGAGTTTTTCCTTTCCTACGTGCGTCGTCTTGGGCTTGCCGGTTTCCCAATCAATGGCGAACCAGGTCGCGTTGCCGATGCCTGCGAACGCATTCGAGATGTTCGACGTGCCGCCGATCGCGAGTAGTTTGCCCCCGGCGCCGAAGGAGATGCTGCGGGCTCCTCCCATGTCGGCGCGAAACGTGGTGTCGTATTTATGAATCGGCGCGGCGACGAACTCACGCTCCGACTTGCCGTCTTTCAGATTCCACACCTTGCAGATGCATTTCAAATCGCAGGAGACGAGCCGCTCGCCGTCGGGATGAAAAGCGAGGTGATAGGCATGCGAGTCGTGCTTGGCGAACGTGCGCACGAGCTTGCCGTCGGCCGCGTTCCAGAGCTTGACGAGCCCGTCGTTGCCGCAAGAGGCAACGAACTTTCCGTCGTTGCTCGCGGCGACGGCGCGCACCCAACCTTCATGCGCCGCCACGGAGCGGAGCGGAACCGGCTTCTCTTCGTCGGTCGTCCACCAAAGGAGCTTGCCGTCGTAACCACCGGAGACCATAACCTTGCCGGCGAGCGGAAACGCAAAAGCACGGCACCAACTTTCGTGCCCGAGGAGCGGCGTCGCGACGCCGTCGGCCGTGCGGAAACGCTGGATCGTGTAATCTTCGGTGCCGGCGAAAATGTATTTGCCGGAGGGATCGTAGCGGCAAGCCGTGAGCGGACGCGTGTACTTCCAGGCCGAAGTCATGTTCGTCTGCGGTGGGTCGATCGCGGGCGCAGGAGAGGCCTCGACCTTTTTCTCCGCTTTCGTTTCAACCTTCTTTTCCGCGTCGGGCTTCGCTAGCGGTTTCGCCTTCTCTTTCTCTGGCGCTTTTCCGGAGTCGCTCATGCCAAGAGCTCCGAGATCGGCCCCTTGGCCGGATCGGCGACGGGAAAGCTCCGGCCGGCGATCACGAAGTCGGAGGCGCTATCGACGCCGACGGCCTGCAAATAAGTGTGGAACAAATGGCCGTGATCGACTTCGCGATCGGTGACGAGCGTGCCGTTGGCGTTGGTCTTGCCGATGACCGCGCCGGGCTGAATTCCCGCCCCACCGAGGCAGACGCTCCACGCGGTTCCCCAGTGGTCGCGGCCGTAGCGGCTGTTGATCTTCGGCGTCCGTCCGAACTCCGACATCACGACGACCAACGTATCTTCCAGCAAGCCCCGGTCGGCGAGATCGCCGATCAACGTCGAGAACGGCTTATCGAATTCGCCGAGTTGCTCGATGTGATAGTCGAAGTTTTCGAAGTGCGTGTCGTAGTTCGAGTGGTTCACTTGCACGAACGGAACGTCTTGCTCGAGCAATCGACGAGCCAACAAACAGTGGCGGCCGAATTCGTGCGAACCGTAGCGTTCGAGCTCTTTCGCGGGCTCTTTGGTCACGTCGAACACGTCGCGCTGCGCCATGAGCCGCACCGCTTGATCGTAACTGTAGGTGTAGGCATCCGTATCGGCCGTGCGGCGTTTATCGGAGAAGCGTTCATCGGCCTGACGCCGAAATGCTTGGCGGCGTTCGTCGATCGAAGGGGTCAACGCCGCCGGAAGGGCCGAAAACGCCGGCGCCTTCGCATCTTCCAGCACGACGCTTCCGTAGCGCGGCCCGAGATACGCGGCCGGCGATTGCCCGGAGCCCCCTCCGCGAATCAAGATATGACCGGGGAGAGAGAATGTGTTCGGCGTGAGTGCCTTCGACACGACCGCACCGAGATGCGGCAACTGCGCAGAGCCTTGCTGGTTGTGCCCCCGTGTCATTTGGTATTCGCCGACATTGTGGTTGCCGTTCTTCGTGTTGATGCTCCGCACCACGCTGAGCCGGTGCATCTGCTTCGCCGTATAAGGGAGCAACTCGCTGATCTGCAAGCCGGGCACGCTCGTCGAGATCGGCCGAAAAGGGCCTCCCGTGTCGGTATTCGGTTTCGGGTCCCATGTCTCAAGTTGACTCACGCCGCCATGCAAGAAGATCGTGAGCACGCGTTTCTGCTTCGACTTCAATTGCTCGGCCACGGCCGGTAGCAGCCAAGGAGAGCCTCCGCCGACGGCCGCCGCTCCCACGCCGACCGCAGCGACGGAGCCCATGAAGGCGCGGCGCGAGACGGCATGTTCGGCGGTTCCGCAAGCATAGTCGCATCGCATAGCCAGACTCCGAAAGTAAGCGTCGTTCAACCGGTGTGTGGTACGAACGGTTAGTGATTGAAGCGAAATTCGTTGCTCGAAAGCAAAGCCCAAAGCATTTCTTGAATCGCGAGGCCGCGATCTTTATCGCGTCCTTTAAGGAAAGCTGCTGTGTCGCGCCGTTCGAGGTCGGTCGGCGGGCGCGTATATACGGCCATGTACATCGCCTCGGCGAGCGCGCTCGGGTCGCTTAGTTTTTCGAGTCGTCCGGCAAGGTTATCGCCGCTCGGCCGAACCCAACCGTCGATGACGCCGCCGTTGCCGAAGAACAACGCTTGGTTCAACGTCGCCGCGAAGCCGCCGCCGGGCGATTCGCCGTAGAGCTCGATGAAGCGATTGTAGTTGCCGCGCAACGGATCGAAAGTTTGCTTATCGATCCACATCGCTTCCATGCGCGGACGTTCGGCCACGGCGACCGCGGCCAACTCCTTCGGCACGGTCTTTTTCAGCGATGCTTTCGCTCTCGTTTCCGCCGAGCTGACGACCCCCGTCGCTTGCATCAAGCTCGCGGCAAACACCTCGGGCGGGAGCGGCTTAAGCAACGTCACCTCACCGCGCTCGGTCCACGTTTGCACGACCGATTCCCAAGCACGCTTCGCTTCGCGGGAGTCCGACTTCGCGAGCTTCTCGTAAGCCGCGATCTTTTCCGCTTCCGCGATCTTGGCCTTGAGAGATTGCGAAAGGGTGCGGAGCTTGCGCAACCGCACGCTTGCCGTCTCGAAGTTGTTTTCCAGAGCTGCGAAATCGACCTTCGGTGCCGCAGGAGCAGCGATCGGTGCCACATCTTTCGTCGGCGTCTTATCTTTGTCCTTCTTGTCCTTAGCTGCCGTTTCTTTGGCGGGTGCGTCTTTCACGGGCGTCGCCTTCGGCGATGTCTCTTTCGGCGGAGATGCCTTTGCTGCAGTTGCTACGGCCGCGGGCGGCTTCTTCGTCCCCTTCCCTCTTGCTGTGCCCAGGATCTCGTTCGCACGGGCCGCTGCTTCTTCAGCCTGTTTCAAATCCGGGGCGAGTTTTTGTCGTTCAGCCTGCCAACGCGCCGCATACTTCGCGGCTAAGCCCGTCGGCAACTCGCTCGGCTGCGGCAGTAAAAACGAACGCTGATAGGCCCGGGTTTGCACGAGTTCGCGAAGTAATTGGCGAACGTCGTATTTGCCGGCCCGAAACTCTTGGGCCAGTAAATCGAGCACGGCGGGATGCGTCGGCGGATTGTCGGGATGGATGAAGTCGACCGGATGCACGAGGCCCCGCCCGAAGAGATGAGCCCAGAGCCGATTCACGGCATTGCGATCGAACAGTTCGTTCGTGCCGTCGGTCGCCGCTTCGGCCAGCTTGCGACGTCGGCTGAATTTCGGAACCGGCGTGACGTCCTTAACCGGCTTCCCGACGTATTCTTCGCCCTTGGCAAACGTCGGCTCGACGATCGTCGCCCCGCGCGGGATGCGCGGCGCAACCCGATCGGCCGCTTCGCCCGTGAAAACCGATTTGAAGCTCGCTTCTCCTTCAGCCTTCTCGGCGATCGACTTCGCCGGCGGTTGCCCTTTGCGACCACCGGCGACATATGTCCGACTCACGAACGCGTAGAGGCCGTAGTAGTCGCCGATTTTATAGTCGTCGACGACCGGATGGTCGTGACATTGGTTGCATTGCATATCCATGCCGAAGAAGATCCGGCCGATGTCGCGCGTCATCGTATTCGGCTCGCAGTCCCGATCGTGAAAGAACTTCGCCGCCGGCTTGTGCAGTGGGTCGAGTTCGTCGGCCGTAAGAATTTCGCGCACCATCGCATCGTACGGCTTCCGATCGGCGAACGAACGGTAGAGATAGTCGTACCAGTCGCTCGACTTGGTCACCTTATCGCTGAGCCGCTCGGCCCACATCACGTCGAACGTGGTCGCCATGTGGCGCACGAAGCGCGGGCTCGCCAGCAGCCGGTCGATGAGTTGCGTCCGCTTATCCGCGGCTTTGTCGTCCAGAAATGCTTGGGCCTCTTCCGCCGTCGGAATGATGCCGTGGAGATCGAGCGACACGCGGCGCAGAAACTCGGCATCGTCGGCCGAAAGACCTGCGGGCGCAAGACGTTCCGCTTCGATCAAGCGGTCGATACGCTCGTGCAACGAGACCTTGCTAGGCGCATCCGGCTTGACGTCGGGAGCAGCGGCCGAGGCGGCGGATACGAACAACCACGGCGCGCAAAACGAAACGACGCTCGATAAGAACGCGCGATATAGTCGGCAGCGCCGAGCGCAGCAAACGATCGTGTGGGACACGGGAGCGTCCTTCCACAAGTGACTACCGAACGGATGACGATCGAACGGCGGGGAGGCGAAGCAAGCAACCAGGCGGGATTTGGGCGGTTGTCGGTGGGATAGAACCGCGCGGGGACAATCATAGGAGCATTCCGATACGTTACCGGTTGGCACGTTCGGCGTCAATAAAATCCGAATCAAAACCCTTGGCTTTTGCATCAGGAGAAAACCTAGCCAGGCAAGTTTCTTTGCTCACGCGGCTTTGCTCCCGGAGCCTTTCCGATTTGAAAGAAACAGCCGGCAAAAGAAAAATTTCTTACCACGTTTGCGTGGCAACAAGTTTTCCAAGTCAAGGAGTTCCTTGCGGAATCCTTAGAATCGATTCAGTCGTTGAACAATTTTTTCCGCGAGCTTCAACTTCGATTCATTTTCTTAAAGCATCGTATTTTCGGCCCTTGCAAGAGGAGCCGGCCGCGACGGCTCGCGAAAGCGCTACGACATATTGACGCGTCAATGGCACGCAGTTCGCTTGAGGGGGCTTCGCCCACCTCACTCCCTAAATACGAGAGGCGAACCTATGTCCGACGAGAGTCTCGCTCAAGTTGAGAAGCCGCAAAACGGCATCGCCGGGTTGAAACACATTCGGCACGACATCCTTTCCGGTATCGTGGTCTCGCTCGTTTCTCTCCCACTTTCCTCGGGCATCGCCATCGCCTCGGGAGTGCCTCCCGTTTACGGACTCATCTCGGCGATCATCGCCGGCTTGCTGTTCCCGTTTATCGGCGGAGCCTACATGACCATCTCCGGGCCGGCCGCAGGGCTCGCTCCGGCGATCCTCGCCGTGATGATCTCGCTCGGCGGCGCCGGCGACGCCACGCATGTCGGCGAAGGTTATCCGTTCTTGCTCGTCGTGATCTTCATGGTCGGCTGCTGTCAGCTGGTCATGGCCTTATTCGGCCTCGCTCGCTACGCCGCGATGATTCCGGTCGCCGTGGTCGAAGGAATGCTGGCCTCGATCGGGTTGATCATCATCGTGAAACAATTCGCTCCGTTCTTCGGCTACACGACGAAGCTCCACGCCAAGGAGTTCTACGAATACGTGCTGGCCTTCCCTCAGCTTGTTTCAGGCATGACGCCGCTGGTGTTCGCCGTCGCCGCCACGACGCTCGTCGCACTCTTCGTCATGGGTGCGCTGCAAAAGAAGGTGCGGTTCTTCCAAATCCTCCCGCCGCAACTCATCGCGGTCGTCGTCGGGGTGCTTCTCGCGCAAGCGCTCGGCCTCGGTGCTTTGAACGACGGCAAGTTCTTGATCAAGATCCCGGAAAACCCGTTCCACGGCATCCATACGCCCCACTTCGCGGAGCTCTTCGCACGGCAAGACCTCTGGTATGCCGCAATCATGGGCGTGATCATGCTCACGCTTATCGACGGCGTCGAATCGCTCGCCACGGCGATGGCGATCGACCGGATCGATCCGTTCCATCGGCGTTCATCTCCCAACCGCGTGTTGCTCGCCATGGCGATCTCGAACATCGCTTCCAGCTTGGTCGGCGGTCTCACGATCATTCCCGGCGGCGTGAAGAGCAAAGCCAACATCGCGGCCGGCGGTCGCACGCTGTGGGCCAACTTCACGAACTCCATCTGCTTGATCTTGTATCTCCTCGTCGGCTATCAGTTGATCAACTTGATTCCGCTCTGCGTCTTGGCCGCGGTACTGATCTACACCGGTTGGAAGATGTGCGAACCGCTCGTGTGGCGCCATGTCGCACACATCGGCAAGGAACAACTCGGCATCTTCATGTTCACGATCGTCGCGACCCTTGCGACCGACTTGCTGATCGGCATCGTCGCCGGCGTCGTGGCGAAGCTCGTCCTCAACGCCTACCTCTGTCGCAAAGCGGTCCTGACGTTCCCGAAAGATGCTCGCACCTCGGTGTTCATGGATCTGTTCGCCAACCCGGTCGGTCGCAAGGAATGGGTCGGCAATACCTATCACTTGTATCTCGATAAGCCGGTCGCTTGGTTCAATGCCGGTAAGCTTCAGAACGAAATGAACAACCTTCCTCCGAACGCACACGATGTCGTCTTGCACATGAGCGAGTCGGTTTCGATGTCGGAAAGCTTGATCGGCTTCTTCCAAAATCCGATCAGCCACAAGGTGCTCATCGACGGTGAGTACCACATGCATGTGACGAAGCCGCTCGTCTGCTTCAACACGATGCAGCTCAGCAAAGAGTTGGAAGAGATTCCCGAAGAAGCGACCAAGGTGCACATCCATATCGACGAACGGGTAACGCTCATCGATCATTCGTCGTGCGACACTTTGATGCATGCCGTGCGGGAATCGAAGCATTCGCGCGTGCCGGTTCAAGTCATCGGACTCGAACGGATGACGGCCCTTTCGCACCACGATTCCAGCGTTCGCGTAGCCGACAACAACTATTCGCACGTGCCGGCTTAGGCCGACATTCCGCTCTCGGCTCCCTTCGGCTCCCTTCGGCTCGCACGCAGCGCGAGCCGAAGGGGCGCGAGCACTGCCGATACCGATCTCTTCTCACGACTCCAACAGGAATTCCCTACCATGTCGATTTCCGAACTCGATCCTCCGCAGAAGGGCCGTTCGATCACGCTGACGGTAGTCCGGCCTGAGATTCGCAAACCGCTGACGTTTCGCCCGGCCTCCGCTCAGGAAACGGCCGGCGCGACCCACAGCAGTGCCTACACGATGCGCATTCCCTCGCAGCCGACGACCTTTCGCTTTGCGAAACAAAGCTCGGCTTCCGGAATCAAGTTCCTGATCTTCTCGGTACTCTTTATCGCAGCCGCGGCGTTTCTCTTAGTCGAAATGGCGAATACGCCGCTGTTGCGAACGCCGATCATCACGGTCTCGCTCGTCTGCATCGCGATCGGCGCGGCCCTCGCCCATCTCGCCGTTCGCAATCTCTTCGGACGACTCCGCGTCGATGCGCAAGGGATTCGCTTATCTCCCGGCTACCTCGGCTACTTCATCCCGTGGTCCGAGCTTCGCGGTTGGAACATGGACGGCTTCGCGTTCCGCTTCCGCAGCCAGAAGTCGAAGCACGACCTCACCGTCGACTGCGACCACCTCACGGCCGACGACCGCCAAATGCTCCACGAAGTTCTGTTGTCGTGCGCGACGGAAAAAGAATTTGCCCGCGCTGAAAAGAAGGCCGAATGGAAGAAGGCCAAGTAGTTTCGTCCGCATCACGAACTCAACAATCACGGGCCGAGGCAGCAACTCGCTTCCTCGGCCCGATTGTTTTTTAGCGGCTCTCACTAAGGCCGGACGCCGCGCGAGGCACTACCCTTTCACCTTGTAGCCGATCGCCAGCAGGGCTTCGCGCACCCGTTCGAGGTGCTTGCCTTGGATCTCGATCGTGTCGTCTTTCACGGTGCCGCCGGCTCCCTGCTCCGCCTTGAGCTTCGCCAGCAACGCGGCAAGGTCGTTGTCGGCAGCCGAGAGTCCGTGAATCACGGTGACGAAGCGGCCCCCGCCGCGCTTTTCCAGCGCCAGTCGGGCCGTTTGTTTTTGCGGTGCAAGATACTCGCGCGGTGGGCTCGGCGCGGGAGGGCAGCGACATTCAGCGAGGACCTTCCCGCAGCGTTCGCAAGTCGGCGGTCGGTCCCACGGAGTTCCGGCGAACAAACGCATCGCGGCTCTTCCTCTCGAGTGATTCTTGCTACCGTGTCCGAGTTCGAACCACGGCCTGCTGCCACCCCTCGACGATCGCTTGGCGCCGGCGAGCGTCTATTTCCGGCGTGAAGTGCCGGGCGGCGCGCCAATGTGCGGCGACGTCGTCGAGCCCTTGCCAATAGCCGACGGCGAGCCCCGCTAGATAGGCAGCCCCGAGGGCCGTCGTTTCAGTCGTCGCCGGCCGAACCAGCGGCACGTTCAGCACATCGGCTTGAAACTGCATGAGGCCGTCGTTGACCGAAGCCCCGCCGTCGACTTTCAATTGCTTTAGCGCCGCGCCGGCATCTTGCTGCATCGCCGTCGCCAGGTCGAGCGACTGATACGCCATCGATTCCAGCGCCGCTCGCGCCAGATGTCCGGCCGTGGTGCCGCGGGTCAGCCCGTAGATCGCGCCACGCGCATCCGGATCCCAATAAGGAGCGCCGAGGCCCGTGAAAGCGGGGACGAAATAAACGCCGCCGTTATCGTCGACCGAAGCAGCCAGCCGCTCGACATCGGCCGACCGCTCGATGATGCCGAGCCCATCGCGCAACCATTGCACCACCGCACCGCCGATGAACACGGAACCTTCTAGGCAATATGTCGTCCGCCCGGCGACGGTCCAGCCGACGGTCGTCAGCAGGTTGTGCTTCGAAGCGACCGGCCGCTCGCCGATGTTCATCAGCAGGAAGCAACCTGTGCCGTAGGTGTTCTTCGCATCGCCGACTTGAAAACAGGCTTGGCCGAACGTCGCAGCCTGCTGATCGCCGGCCATGCCCGCAATCGGAATCGACTCGCCGAACCACTCGGGCACGGTCGCGCCATAGACCTCGCTCGACGACCGCACCTCGGGCAGCATCGCACGCGGGATATCGAGGATGCGCAAGAGCTCGTCGTCCCAAGCAAGCGTGTGAATGTTCAACAGCATCGTGCGGCTTGCGTTGCCGACGTCGGTCACATGCCGCCGGCCGCCGGTAAGCCGCCACGCGAGGAACGTGTCGACGGTGCCGAACAGAATCTCGCCGCGCTCGGCTCGGGCTCGCAAGCCCGGCAGCGTATCCAAAAGGTGCTTGATCTTGGTTCCGGAAAAATACGCATCGACGACGAGCCCCGTTCGCTCGCGGATCAGCGGCTCCAGGCCCTCGGCCTTCAATCGTTCGCAAATCGGCGCGCTCACACGACTCTGCCACACGATCGCGTTCGCTACCGGCTTGCCGCTGGAGCGATCCCAAAGAATCGTCGTCTCGCGTTGGTTCGCGATTCCGATCGCGGCGATGTCGCGTGCTTCGAGCTGTGCCTTGCGCAGCGCCTCGCGGGCGGTCGCGAGCTGTGAATTCCAAATCGCTTCCGGATCATGCTCGACCCAACCGGGCTGCGGCAAGACTTGCTCGAACTCTTGCTGCGCTTGGGCGACGGCTCGGCCCGTTCGATCGAACACGATCGCGCGACTCGAGGTCGTCCCTTGATCGAGCGCGAGCACGAAGCGAGAGTCGGTGCTGGTCATGAGCGGAGCGAGGCTTCGGTGGCGAGCAGGTTGTTCGAGGGGGCATCGGACGACAGCAGATCGCCCCCCGGTTCTTCGGCCACATGCAACGTATCACCCACTTCGCGACGAGAAAAGAAATAAATCACCACACCGATCAGCGCGATTCCGATCGTCACCAAGCGATACATCAGCGAGACCAGCAGCCCGCGGGCCGCCGGAATATGCGCCTTGGAAATCGTCGGATAGAGATATTCGATCGCCGCTTCGAAGGTGCCGAGCCCGTTCGGGGTGATCGGCAACGCGCCGGCGAACGCCGCCAACGGCACGATGACGAACTGCTCGCTCAGGGTCGGGCTTTCGCCGACGATCGCTTTGCCGAGCAAAAAGTAGCCGAACACAGTGAGGATATGCAACGAAATGCTGAGGCAGAGCGTGGCGAAGATCGTGCCGAGGCGCTCGCGGTACATGCGCACCGCCTCGAGCAGTTGATGAAACACGGGACCGACCTTCGGCAACCGCGCGAGGAATTGCGAGACCTTGCCGCTCGTAAAGCCGGGAATGAGGAGCATGACGATCCCGATCGCGCCGACGATGGTGCTGATAAGTGTCGACTTCGCCGCCACGCGTACCGGATACGAATCGGAAAACCAAAGCCCATCGACGACCACTGCCGTCGAAGCGACGAGGAACAAGGCATAGAGCCCGATGATGCGATCGAGCACGACGGTCGCCGCAGCCTGAGCGCGCCGGCCTGGGAAGTTGCGTGCGATGGCGACCGCTTTGAACAAGTCGCCGCCGACGCCGCCCGGAGCGACGAAGTTCAACAAGTAGCCGAGAAACCCGAGCCGCAACGCTTCCTTCACGGTAAACGGAAACTCGAGCGCTCGCACGAGCAATCGCCAGCGCATGATCGACACGATGACCGAACAAAAGAAGAGCGCAAAGCCGGCGGCGATCAGCCCGAAGTTCTTCGGCTGATCGAGCATCTGCAAGAACTCTTCCTTGCGCGAAGCGTCGTAAATCAGGTAGCCGAGAATGCCGGCGGCGAGTCCGAACTTCAGCAGGCCGGTAAAAATCTTATTCTTAAAGACGTTTTTCACGCGATCTTATGACCTCGACGGTACGATAAGCGGATGTATGTTCGCGGGCGACCCAAAGCGCTCGTCGATGCAGATGTCGAAACGGCAGCGATTGAAATCCGAAACCGAATGGCTGAGGGACTGCGGCGAGCGGTCGGCCGGCTTCCGCCAGCGACCGACTGCGAGCGTAAGTCGTTGCCGGGTAACACCGAGCGTCGGCTTGACAGCCTCGCGGGCTAGTGATAAAGTTTCGATCTACGCAGGGCAACCCCAAAACGACCGTAAGGTCGCTGAAGGAAATGGTTTGCCGACGTTCCGCCGGCACCCAGCCACGCCGACGGCAGAAGAATTCGCCGGGGGATTAGCTCAGTTGGGAGAGCGCTTGCATGGCATGCAAGAGGTCATCGGTTCAAGTCCGTTATCCTCCACTAATGAGACCACTTAGGGCATTCCTAAGTGGTCTTTTTTGTTGAATTTACGGCATTTCCATGTTGTTGAGTCTCAATAAGGCGGGTGCTTGGGTGCTATAAATGGGTGCTAGGCACCGCTCTCGGGTCGGGTATATTGGGTCTTTTTAGCACCCATGTCCTTGAACCCCAGCGAGCCTCCATGGCAACTTCAACCGTCGACATTCCGACAGATGATCGTGGTCGAATTCGCTGCTATGTCGGCTACCACATCTCTGCATCTGGGAAGCGAACGCAGCACCCCTTCTATTTTGGTCGGATCGATAACGAGATCGATACCAAGCAATACCAGAATCGCCTCCAGCGCATCAAAGACGTATGGGCCGGGGTTGAAGCCCGCCATGACGCTCAAGATCTCTACGGCTTATTAGAGCCCTCTAAGCCCGTCTGGCGACCGGACGACCTGTGGGTCGCCGACAACTTGGCGAAGGGCCGATATCAAATTGTGGTCGAACGGTCGGCTGGACAAGACGGCCATTCTTATTCCATCCGCCTGAATCTCCTGGCACAAACCTACCCGCAAGCGTACTTCGCACCGGCCGATGCGGCCACTTATGCCTCGGGGCAGATATTTTGGGAAAAAGCTGCCGTTTCGCAGCTTCAAAGTATCGGGATGGCCGCAGGAAAAATTCTTCCGCATCAGACGGGCTTTTTGCATCAGGCCCTCAGCCAGTATCGAAAATCGCACGAAGAGACCTACGTCGATCCGACCACCAAGAAGCTGACCGCAAATGGCGTCGTTCGCTGCGAGTACGTCGATCACTTGCTAGAGCATCATCCGGACATGCCTCTCACCGACCTCGACCAGGAAGGATGTCAGCAACTACTCAACTACTGGCGAAATCGGCCGATCTCGAAGAAGTCCAAAGAGAACAAGCAGATCTCGAAATCGTATGCAAAGCATCATAAGGACGAGTTGATTGCGTTCTTTCGGTGGTTGCATTCCTCGAAGCAGTTCGCATGGCGGAAGCCCGAGGACTTCGACATGCTGAAGACGAACATCTTGGATATCGCTTCGGAAAGGACGGACATCTCCGCACTCGTCGTGAAGACGTTCGAATTCGAAGACCTGCAACTTCTCTACAAGCACGCCTCGAAGTTCGACCGCTTGCTTCTGCTCCTCGGGATCAACTTCGCATTTCGAGGTGCGGAAGCCGGAACCCTACAACTTCAGCATCTCCTCGATCGCCATCCTCACGCCAAGTACCTTTCCCAATACTGCGAGTTTGAGGTCGATCCCGAGGACAAATGGGTGATCTACTGCCGGGGAAAGAACGGTCATCTAGGAGAGTTCTACGTTTGGAAACGGACTCAAAAGTATCTGCAATGGTGGCTGGAAGAACGCACCCGCATAGTCAGAAAAACCGGCGTCAAGCACCCGGAGGTACTTCTCACCAAAGATGGCGAGTTGCTTTTCCGCCGAACCACCGGCAACAAGAACAATTCGCAGATTTTCGCCAAGAAGTGGACCGAACTGCTTGATCGAGTTGCGGCGAAGACGAAGCGATCTTTGCCGAGAATTCCCTACGGCGGCCTTCGAGATGTCGCCACCGATCTCATTCGCCAAGCGAAGATTAACGGAGCCGGAGAAGTCGCCAAGACGATGACGATGCATAAGACCCCGTTGGCGAGCGATGACTTGCTTTCGGTCTATTCGAATCATCCGTGGGGACGACTGTTCATGGCTCAAAAAGAGGTCGAAGCCAAACTAGATCCATGGTTTGAGGCGGTCGAATAGACTCAACTGGCACAACTCAACCCCGATGCCGCATCGATCGTCACCGACCTCCCGCCAAGACACGGTCGTAGGTTCGATTGGCGATCTTCAAATCGTTGACGAAGTCTTCGAAGCGACTCTCAGGTATCAGAACTTCGCCGTTCTTCATCCAGCCCTTAGCAATGGCCCAGATCTTGATGGCACAAAGAGAACCGGGAACTTCATGCTCCGGCAGGACGTTGACCAGGAACACCGACAGCAGCCCACTTTCGATGACACGCTCGCAGAGGGCGACGACTTCGGGAATGGCGTCAAAAGAACGGGGATCTTGCTCGTAGCCCTTAACGGCTGCGACGATCGGAGCACCCGGCCTGTTGACGCCGGTGCCGGTGCTGCGAATAAACTCGTTCAAGCCTGCGATGTCCAGATCCACCGTCATTTCGATGACGGAGGTCGGATGCGGAAGAAACGACTTTCGCCGGATCGATTTCTTATTTGGATCGTCCATTTTGCGCCTGCTCTATGGTGGTTAGCCACATTTTAACACACAACCACCAACGGAAAAACCAGCCGGTTCTAAGCCTTCCGATTGGTCCGTTCCTGCGCCACTTTGACGTATTCAACCTTCTGTTCCATCAGGATCAGGACCACTGCATCGACCGTGTTCAATCGGCCGGGCTTCGGCATGCTTTCCAACCATGCTCGATCGAATAAACTGAGCGGACCGTCCGAAAGATCTGCGAGGGAATTTCGATGCGAGTACCGGTTGAGAAAATCCGAGCGGCGATACTGCATCCGGAGCGAGAGGTTCGTAACGACACCGTCTATTATTTCGCCCGCTCCCGCTCGCCCGATCCGACGATCATGCCGTTGGTGATCGAGGCCATCGCTCGGTTCGGCCTCGAAGCCTTCATCTCATATTCCTTCCTCGACCACCTCGTGCAGACCGAACAGTCTCTCAAGTGGATGCTTCAGGAGATCGAGCGAATCGGCCGAGCGGACGAAGGTCGAGAAGCATCATATCTTCAGTCCCTTCTTCAGGGCCTTGCCCATGCTGATCCGACACTGCTGAAGGAGCACAAGTCCGAGATCCAAGTGACGAAAGAAATCGACGACGCCGTTCGGGAGGCCGTCAAGTTTCGCATCAATCTCAGCACTCTCGATCCCGTCGCTCTTTGGCGAGCGTTCAACGACTTCTGCGACGAGCAAGAGGCGAAGGAAGAAACCTCGAACGAAGATTACGAGCGAGGTTGCTCGATCGTCGAAGTGATGAGCCGTTTTCCGGATCACTTCCGTGAACAGACGCTGACGATCCTCGCCGAAGATTCGGAGGAAGTCCGAACCGTGCTGGCCGTTCGACTGGCAGGACGAATGCGTCTCGATGCCGCCGTGCCGGAGTTGCTGGATCTGGTTGAAGGAGACGACGATTGGCTGAACGAAGAGATCTACTGGGCGTTGGCGACAATCGGCAGTGATGCCGTGGTCAAGGAGATCGCCGCCCGCTATCACGAAGTCGATGCCGGGCTTCGTTCTGCGTACGCCTCGACGTTGGAAGAAATTCGCACCGACCTCAGCGTCGAGACTTGCCTGAAGCTGTTTCAGGAGGAGCAGGACGAAGAGATCCGGGGGCGGTTGCTGCAAGCGGCTCTGATGAACTTCGCACCCGCCGCCGTCGAACCAGCCCGGCAATACGTGCTCCATACGCCGAAGACGCCTGACGTGTTGGAGGTTCGAGATGCCTTGCTCGTCGTCTGCAAAGTGATGGAGACCACGTTTCCCGAATTCGACGCTTGGCAGGAGGACCGGAAGAACGATATCGCCTTCCGTCAGGAATGGTACAAGGACCATCCGCTGGTCGAACTCGCCGATCACGATGAGAACGACATTCAAGACGGCGAGGACATTTTCGACGACTATGAAGATGATGAAGAGTCGACCACCGTCGTTCGTCGAAGTCCGTCTGTAGGCCGCAACGACCCGTGTCCGTGCGGCTCCGGGAAGAAGTACAAGAAGTGCTGCTACGGGAAGGATGGGTTCGAGGAGTCCGATCTCGCCGATTCGACAGGCATGAGCGAAGCTCGCCCAAACGCTTCAGCCGTCAGCTATCCTCTCGCCACCGTCGCCTACTACGGTCCTGACGACAGGGTCACGACGAAGATCGTGGTCGGCGTCTTTCCCCGAGTCGGTGCCGAGGCGATTCTCGAACGCTGGGTCGGCACGAACGTCACGAACAATCCGAAAGTCAAACGGCAGATCAAGGACTTCTTGGATAAACGTCACGTCAAGAACGTCGTCACTTCGGACGGCAACTTGGGATGTCCGCACGAGGAAGGCCAAGACTTTCCTCAAGGCGAAGATTGCCCGTTCTGTCCGTTCTGGGCGGGCAAGCAGGGAAGCAATCGACAAGGATAGATGCTGGCCCTGGCCGATTTGTCGTGACTTTAAGAGGCGGCGGCTTGCCATCGGCGGCGATGACGGACGAAGTCGTGCCGATCCATGCGACCATCAAGAGAAAGACGATTCTGGGATGAAAGCGCATAGCGTCCCATCAAGTCGTAATTGGAACATCGCAAGGAAACGAAACCTGGGACGATGTCGATTCTAGCCGATCCGTCCGGTTGGCCGGATCGAACAGTGGTCGGACCGGGTGGATTCGACCATTTCCGTGCGCTTGTTGAATTACAGCGAGCGGATGATTGCAGTCCGCCTTCGACCGATTGAAACCTGTGGCAATCGTCTTGTCGTCGGGATAGATTCCTAGGAAGGTTGCCTTGAATCCGGTTCCATCTTTTTCCGAAAGAGTTGCCTCATGGCCCGTCTCTTTTGCCTTAGTCTGGTTGCGGCTCTCGCAACTGCACTTCCAGTCCACGCTCAGACGAAAGACTCGCCTAAGAACTTCACGAACGACCTCGGGATGAAGTTCGTCTGGATTCCGCCGGGAAGTTTTCTGATGGGAAGTCCGGTAGCGGAAGAAGAACGGGGAAATAACGAGTCCCAGCACAAGGTCACGCTGACCAAGGGCTTCTACATGGGGGCGTACACCGTAACGCAGGAACAGTGGCAAGCCGTCATGGGGAACAACCCCAGCGAGTACGTGGGGGAAAAGAACTTGCCCGTTGAAAGCGTCAGTTGGGACGATTGCCAGAAGTTCATCGAGAAGTTGCGTGAGAAAGAGAAGCGGCCGTATCGTCTCCCGACCGAGGCCGAATGGGAATATGCCTGCCGTGCCGGTACGACGACGCCGTTTCACTTCGGCGAAACCATTTCCACCGATCAAGCCAATTACAACGGCAAACGTGTCTACGGCACCGGCAAGCCAGGAGTCCATCGAAAGAAGACCACTCCTGTCGGCAGCTTTTCGGCGAATGCGTTCGGCTTGTACGACATGCACGGCAATGTTTTTCAGTGGTGCCAGGACTGGTACGACGACTATCCGCCAACCGAAGTGACCGATCCGCAAGGGGCGAGTAAGGGCGAACACCGTATCATGCGTGGTGGTTGCTTGATCTTCTTTCCCGAAGGCTGCCGCTCGGCTTTTCGTTTTCGGCGGGAGCCGAGCAACCGGAAGAACAAGATCGGTCTCCGGCTCTGCATCGACTCGGAGTGACGGTTTTCATCGCCGATCGTTTCACAAGCCTAGTCGTGTCGACTTGCAAACACGATACGGTTCCCACCGAACTTGGCTGGGCTCTTATTTCCGCCAAGGGACGAGGTTGGCGTTAACCTTTTTTGCCTTACTCATAAAAAGTGAGTCGGATCGTGTCGGCGGTCATGGCAATTTCGGCACGCCCGAAGTTCCCGTTCGCATGAAAGCGTTCTTCGATAAGCACCTGCTCGGAAAAGAGGTGCCGATCTCGATCGAGCCGATCAAGCCGGGGGAACGAAAGGGCTAACCGATCGGCTTCATCTGACGGATTGCCCATCGATAGCAATCGCCATGATGCTCGTTTGAGTATCCCACCCTTCAAGGCGATCTCATCGAGGTTGCCTCAGCGTATCGCTGCCGTCGTTCCGCCTCTATCGAGATCGACAGCCCTTCGGATCGCCTCACTGACGCTCATCGGCCGTACTTTGAAAACTTTAAGAGCGGCATCGTCTCGAACGACGGTCGGGTTCTTCAAGCCCTCGATCAAGTGACGACCGACTTCGAAGCTTGCGGGAGTTACGAGAGCCAGCCACAGGCCGGAGAGATACGGCGTAAGCACCGGTACGAAGATCAGCCAACGCCGTAGATGCTTGAGCTTGGCATACACTCGGATGAGATCGCTGTAAGTTACGACATCCGGGCAGCCGATTTCGAAGATGCGACTCTCTCCCGCAGGGAGTTCCTCGGCAGCCAGCAGATA